>JANXEA010000014.1 GCA_025059045.1 Candidatus Bathyarchaeota archaeon
CCTCAGGTCTAGGATGGGGAAGGGTACTGAGAAGCCAGTCCAGTTCCATCCATCTATCGTCAGTCTCGCCGGTCGAACAAGGCCCGCGACTAGAGTTGGAGGCTCACCTTGCGTTATATTGTAAACTATTGTTGTGGGAACCGCGTATCCGCTGACTGTTACCGTGGTGTTCGGAGCGCCTGAGGTTGGCGTCATAAAGTAATTAGGCGTGAAGCGTATCCTGTTGGTCGAGACGCCCACCTCACTTGAGGGAATATAGGCGGCTGGTGTGACGTCAACAACCTTTATCCAGTAGTCTTTATCGCCTCCCTCGACCATGAAGGGTATAGTACCATTGATCCAATTATTTCCGACGATGAATCTGTATGTCGCGCTCTCATTCCTGAATGGTAAAGGAAGATCAGCTGGTGCCCAAGTATAACTGAATGTGTGCGTCGTATTCGTGACGTGCCCCATGTAGAATGGACCCGCATACCATCTGTCTCCAAGCGCAGTACTAATCTCAGCTCCTCCATGAGGCGAGAGCCAAAGCCAAACCTGCGCACCTGATATGGTCATGCCTCCTAGGCTGATGTTCACATATGTTCCCGCTTGCACGTATAACGGGTCACCTGTAACAGCGTCTACATAGATTGTTGGTCTACCAGTTATGGTCGCCGAGACTGGCACCGCTATGAGCAGTGGCAGCAGCGTCACCAACGCCGTCAGAATTATGGCATTTATCTTAGACATCCTGTTCATCTCTCTCTTCCTTCTTTATTTTTTCTTGCGTTCAAAGGTTGGTCTTTGCCAGTATTTATATCTTGTGTTAACAATCCATGATTCAATGTATACATATCCACGCAAATAATGCCTTCATAACATGCTATGATATATAGCCTAATTTGAAAATGGGTTCTAGAAAACTTCTACATTTTGGAAATACTCAAACGTAGAATCCCTTCCATACACTCTCTGCCTATAATCTCGTATCCAAGGGGTTTAACTGCGCCTTCGATGAAACACGAGATAAGCGTCATCCTATCTTTTGATAGCGTAGTGGATACGCATCTAATTTCATATGTGCCGGATCCCCGACGTATCTGCACGTCGCAAAGCCCACCAGCCACAGCCCTCAACGTATGCAGAAGTGCGAGTAACGGATCGCTGAACTGGCATTTAATATATAAGCCGCACCAGCGACCGGCATGATACCATATCTTGTCAGCCACACCTAGGCCCTCCTTCCCCGCGCTTGCTAAGGCATATTCAAGAAAGTCTTCAGGTACAAGAACTGCTCCTGCCTCTTTCAGAACTCTCATGGCCTCTACATCCTTAACCGCCTCTTCAAATGGTAAACCCTTCTCATGCAATTCCATAACATTCTGGAGAATACTCACCAAATATAAATGGAAAGGCCTTCCTCGCCTCTGCGCCATTTCTTTAAGTTTATCGACCAAGTTGCTGGGAATTCTCACTAGCTTCTTATCCCTCATATTCTCAGCCATCATTGTTTAACCCGCCCTCTTCTAAATTTCATATTTATGATCCCTTTTGTGACATCGGACTCTGTCACAGTATAGCCTAACGCGTTTAGAACCCCATCTATGAACCTGCTAAATAGACGTGTATAAGCATCAGAAAACCTTGAGCTGAGGCATGTCAGATGCATGCTCTGCTCATTCTCCGCTATCTTAAATTCCGAAACATCCCAGAAGAACTTCTTCACCGCTGACTGGAATGCTGAAAGATCTTCGAAGTATCTCCCATACCATTGCCCGGTCTCGTACCATAGTTTCTCCATCCATTCCTCTCCAACCTCTCCATAAGCTCGTTCGACCAGCTTGTAAAGAATAGACTGTGGAAAAACGGTTAAGCCAGCATCTTTCGCCTCCTTCATCAGCCAACGGTCATCTAAGAGTTCCTTTAAACTCAAGCCCAGATTATCCGCCCTAACAGCCTGCTCGAGGACATCATTAACATAATCATAAAGCGTGCCCCTCCTAGCGGCAATCTCAGAGATCTTGTTAGCTAAGCTGAGCCGCGCGGCCAGGAGCTTCCGGCCTTCCTTACGGTTCTTCGCTTCACGTCCAATGCTCAGTATAGGTTTACGGCGGCTCTCCTCTCCCCCAGGATCTCTCACTGCCGAATCTTCTTTCATATCCCGTCCAGCCGTAGATCAAGACAAAAACAGCATCATATTAATTCATGCGAGGATAAAAGATATTCTATTAGAGAGGAGGCAACACCTAATAGAGAGGTTAATAATAACATTTCTATTAAACATCATCCTATTGAGCCGCTTATAAGCAGCCAGATAGCTGGAAATCTCAGGATAGTCTCCGAAGTTTTTCGCCATTAGGGTGCGAGCCGAAAGAAGGATTCACAAATTATAAGCATATAGGAGTAGGAACATGCCTCCATGTTTTTTGGGGGGCAGTCGCTAAGACATTCTAGAACTTAAGCTCATAATCTTTTCCGAGCAGTAAACAGAATCCCCACATCATATTAAGACGGCATGATAGACAGGCAGGCCTAGCGAAAAATTTTTCACTGGCGCTGAGGTTTTTTCTCGTCTCAGCAGAAAAATTGGGGTTTCGCAATCTTTGGAGTACGCGATTGAGACGTTTGACTTGGTTAAGACTTTCGTTACGAAGGAGGGTGGTAGGAGGAGAGAGGTCAGGGCAGTTGACCATGTAGATTTGAAGATCCGCAGAGGAGAGTTCTTTGGACTTCTAGGACCGAATGGTGCTGGAAAGACAACTCTAATAAAGATTTTATGCACCATAATCCTGCCTGACAGCGGGACGGCGAAGGTTAACGGTTACGACATACTTAGGGAGTCTTATCAGGCTAGATGCAGCTTCGGATGGTTCCATGGTGAAACGGGCGGCCGCAGTCTCTATTGGAGGCTTAACGCCGAAGACAATCTGAGATTTTATGCTTACCTGCAGAATGTGCCACGCGACGTCGCGGAGAGGAGGATCGACGCGCTCCTCGAATTCTTCGGCCTCTCAGAGGACAGGAAGAAGCTCGTTAAAGAGTATTCGACTGGGATGAAGGTCCGCGTCATGCTTGCAAGGGCATTACTGCATAATCCTCCGATCCTCTTCATGGATGAGCCGACGATCGGCCTTGACACGATAAGCGCCGTTGAGACTAGGAAACTCCTCAGAGCATTGAATGAGGATCTTGGGAAGACCATCGTCTTCACAAGCCATAACATGTTCGAGGTTGAGCAGCTATGCGAGAGGGTTGCGATAATGAGGAGCGGAAGGATAATCGCCGATTCATCGCCTGAGGAGTTGAGGGAGATGCTCAGGGATGTGAAAGCGGTTGAGGTTGAGTTAAGGGGAGACTCAGACATTGCCAGAGCAAGGGATGAGATCGGCAAGATCCCAGTCGTCAAGAAGGTGCTGGAGACACGTGGTAACGCACATACAACAGTGATCAGGCTCCAGGTTGAGGACGAGTATGACGCGATACCGGAAATTGCCGATAGGCTTCGTGCACTCGGCATAAAAGCTTCGGCCATACGTCAGGCCGAACCAACATTTGAAGACATCTTCATCAAGCTCGCGGGGCAGAGAGAATGAAGATTGAAGATCTAATCGATTTGTTTAGGGGTGAGACTCGGCGGAGCCGCTCAGAGGCCATCCACATATGGGCTGTATTCTGGGCTAACTTCAAGATCTTCCTCTCATATCGGACGTGGGTTGTCACCGAGACGCTCAGCACAGTCGCCTCCATCGTTATGTACTCTTTCATGGGCCTCCAAGTTGACGCCGCAAGGATCGTTGAGGCCGGATACGGCCCTGTCAGCTGGCTCTCATTCGCCATCGTCGGCGTCGCGACAGCCAACTACCTCTGGATGTGTACAAGCAGGATAAGCCACTCTCTCCAGCATGAGGTGAGCGAGGGAACACTTGAGCCCATAGTCTCCTCACAGATCAACATGAGATCCTACATTATTGGGCAGTCATTACGGGGCTTCATTGTGAGCAGCTACTTTATGCTGGGGGTTCTACTTATAGGCCTCCTACTACTCAGAGTACCACTCATAATCAACCCATGGACACTCATATCTTTCGTTCTCATCCTACTCATGATGATAGTTAGCTATGCGGGGATAGGCATAATGGCGGCTGGATTAATACTCGTCTACAAGAAGGGTGACCCACTCACATTCCTAATCGCAAGCCTAACAGAGTTCCTGGGCGGCGTCCTCTTCCCGCTTAAGTATCTTGAGCCATACCCAATACTAAACATGATGGCATGGGCCATGCCCTACACATACGCATTAGACGCGGCGAGATGGGTTCTGTTGACAGGCGCTGACCTAACTTCCGCGCCCGTTCTTTACGATGTTGCCATCCTAGCCGCCTATACGCTCATATTCCTACCAATCGGAATGAGGGTGTTCAAGTGGGGATGCGACAGAATAAGGCGTGAGGGTACAGTTGCAACCTATTAGCTGTTAGGTGATAAATTAATGGAGACCGAGAAGATCATAAGGCTGTTTTCGGAACCTGTCCCTAGAAAGAAGACCCCGCTACTAAGCCTCATAGCCTCATTCATCGCTAGAGACTTCAAGATATGGTGGACATACAAGTTCTGGTTGACACTCGACATATCTGGGATAATCCTCTTCGTAGCAACATACTACCTCTTCTCGCTGATCACATCTCCGCAGCAGATAATCGAGGCCGGATATACAAGGGGCGGCTACTTCACCTTCGCATTGATCGGCATAAGTTTCCAACAGTACGTCTTCTTCGCAGTCCAAAGCATAAATATGAGTGTGAGAGAGGAGCAGATGAACGGCACGTTAGAGACGGTCCTCTCATCCGCGACAGACTTCAAGAGCTTCCTACTAGGTGAGACATGCTTCTACTTCATAGTCTCATCAATATTCCTTTTCATCTCACTATTATTGGGCGCATTTCTCGGCGCTGAATTCCATCTGACACCATCAACCATCCTCTCAACACTAATCCTATCAACCCTCCTAATAGCCAGCCACATGGCAATCGGCATACTAAGCTCAGGCATAATAATGAAGACTAAGCAGGGCAACCCTATAACTTGGGCCTTCTCCTGGATGACGCAGCTCGTCTCCGGCGTTTTTTATCCGCTTAGGCTTCTTCCATGGTACCTCGAATGGATCGGGAGAGTTTTCCCACTAACATATTCCCTCGACGGACTCAGGCTCTGCCTACAAAGTGGCCAAGACTTAACTTCGCCATCAGTCTTCAACAACCTCGTCAACCTCATAATATTCACGGTTGTAGCAACGCCGATCGCTATCAACGTCTTCAAGATAGGTTATGACGCGGCGAGGAGGGAAGGCTCACTCGGAGAATATTGATGAGGCTCTTACAACATATACTCAACGACTTGAAACGGAAAAGACTACTTTTCCTTACAATGGCGAAAAACCACTATAGGCTTGTGCCTGAAACTTTTCAGCATCTCCCAGGTCACACCCGTAAGATCTACGCCGAGAGACTCAGCCATATCCCAGACCGTCCGACCTAACCCAGAGCCGCGAAGCCTATGAGCCGCCTCGGCCAATTCGAGCGCCAACTCAGCATCCATCAGAAGGCCTGCCACAGCAAGCGGCGTTGACCTACTCTTAAGGTTCAGTGCTCTTCCAATAATGTAGGCGAACACGCCGAAGAAGGTTCTGATGCCTTTCATCGGTTTTCTTCGATGCGTAAAATGGAAGCGCCCAAAAGAATACGTCTTATCCGTGTCAACAATCATCACGGCAACATGCTTTGATAGAGTACGCCGCAAGAAACTGTGAATCTCTTGAGCCGTCTCCTCAGGATATTCAAGCGGCAGACTAACATATGAGTAGGGCAGATTGCTTGCGTCTATCCCGCCCTCCGAACCCCAAAGCAAAGAGTCAAGAAAGCCAGCATACCAAAGTGCAACCTGCTTATGGGCGGATCCCTCCCTAACCGGGTATTCTCTTAAACGGCGCACATTTATCGGCTTCAGCCTGCAGACAGCGCCCAGAAAGCAGCCCCACACAACCCTCATCCAGAAATGAGCGATAAACCTAGCTAAGAAACTGGGACTTACAAGGCTCTCGTCCACTATTCTACCCTTGGCGACGGATAAAGCCTTCTCCGAGACCACGAGAATGTCGCCATCCTCTACAAAATCTCGTATAGCCCCGAGAATCAACTCTAGATAATTGTCACCCGGCATCCAATAACCTGTCTCAATAGCCCTTCCAACAAACCTATGAGCCATCATCCACAAGAAAGAACGGATCAGCCATTTAAAATAAATGTGTCATTGACCCATCATCTCTGCAAAAACCACCAGCCTGGGCTTACTTAAAACAGATGAAAACAATCTCCCCTCACATAATGTTTTCGAAGAAGAAAGATACATAAGAAGAGAATTGTTAGATTGACTATTGGGTATCTTCATCTAGACTTGATTATAACAGACGCTACCTTCCATGTAAACATTGAGGATGAAATAGTGCACGGCGAAATCTTCGGGGTGGAACTGAAGAGGCGGGTCATAGAAATCTGCAGGCAGGAGGCTAGCCCTTACAACGTTTTCGCGGCGTTAATATGTATTCCGCCAGTCAGTACAGAAGAGAAGAAGAGAAAGGTTACTGACACACTCGTCATAATAGAATCCTCAAAACCATTTCTAAGACATACTATTAAGCATCTGGGACTAAACGGGAGCCCCTCTGCCTCCCTCCTCTTAATTGATAGGAAGACCTTCGAGAAAGATGTAGAAAAAGATCTGATCGGAGGATTCGCCGTTGAGAGCCTCCTGACCCCATATGAGCCGCTAATCAATGGGGAGTATCTGTGGCGATGCGAAGTAGAAGCGAAAAAGAAGATAGTCAAGGAGGCTCTCCGCAACCTTGTCTCAGAGTATCCGGAAATGTCCCGTGAGATGCTAATCAAACCTGAATACTTCCTATTCCAAGCGTTGGCGAGAAAAGCGTCTCTATACCCTCCCATCATATGCAAGTTTCTGAATATTGTTAGCGGAGAAGGTTCTGAGACGAGCAAGGAAAGGGTGATGCTGGGATTTATAGCCGCACTCGACGAAGCCGCCAAGGAAGGCCTGGTAACATTCTCCGACGGTTATATCAAAATAACGGGCGCTCTGACCGGACCGAGAGGGGAGGGAAGAGCGATGATCTCAAACATTTTCGTCGCGATTAGAAACAGTCTTCTACGGCACGGCCTAGAAGTGTTCCCGAAGCTCATGCGCTCCCTAATTAGCGATTACATGCTCCTCGCAAAGCATTTCTTACAGCCAGGCAGAGAGGAGGAAGGCGATTTATCTGACCTATTGGACCCCGAAAAGTATGTATTCATCCCGACACCTTCAGGGCACGTCTCGCTCTCAGAGAAAGTGACATTAGAGGAGTTTGCGAAGAAGAACTTTCCAGGGTGGGGGGATTCGCATCTTAAAATTGAGAGGATTGGCGGGATCCTAAACACGGTATACAAGCTCACCGTCAAGACTGAAAGCGGTGAAAGAAGCTACGCTGTTAAGGTCTTCAAAGACTGGTATGGCTGGAAATGGTTCCCAATCGCATTATGGACCTTCGGAACAAGGAGCTTCTCAGTTCTGGGAAAGAAGCGGCTCGAGAAGGAATACGCGATAAACAGGTTTCTCTCCAGAGAGGGATTCAACGTTCCAGAGATCATATTCATGAGCCCGAAGGAGAGACTGATCTTTCAGGAGTACGTTGAGGGCGAATCTCTACTCACGGCCATCAGGATGGCGGACATGCACCGCTCGAAAATTCCTGAAACAGGAGCTCTGATGAGAAGAGTTGGGGGAGAGATCGCGAGGGTTCACAACGCCAACGTAGCCCTAGGAGACTGCAAGCCAGAGAACATCCTCCTCACACCGGATGGCAAGATATTTTTTGTTGATTTAGAGCAGGGAGAGATAGGAGGAGACCAAGCCTGGGACATTGCCGAAATGCTCTTTTACATAGGACATTATGCGCCACTACTCTCAGCGGATCCTATCCGCAGACTAACAGGAGAGTTTCTTGACGGATATTTAGGGGCTGGGGGAGACAGGGAAAACATTAGGAGAGCGATCTCACCCGGATATGTCAAAGTCTTCAGCTTCTTCACATCCCCGCATATAATCTACGCGATCACAAAGGTATGTAAAGATAAACTGCAGGATACTATAGATTCGCGTAAAATCCAGGATGGTTAATAACCATATAAAATCTTTAAGGGGGATCGAATAGAATTTAAAAAGGTTGTGTGGCGTGTAAACGGATGGGAAATGCGACAATAACGTTCTATGGCGGAGTCAACGAGGTTGGAGGAAATAAGATCTTAATAAGCGATGGGGACACTCAAATTCTTTTAGACTTCGGAATGTCTTTCACATTGAGAAACCAGTACTATTCACCCCCGTTCCTATCACCAAAGAGCGGGGCGGAACTCATCGCATTCGGAATCCTCCCGAAAATTTCCGGCGCATACGAGTTTGAAGATTCAGAACGAAGTATAGACGCCGTCTTCATCTCACACTCTCACATGGATCACTCCGCATACATCTCCTTCCTTAAAAGGAGCATTCCAATCTACTCTGGAGAAACTACCCTGAAAATTCTTGAGGCATACGGTAAAGCTAGCTTTTCAGATCTTGAATTCAACCTTTCAGGCTTGGAGTTTCACACCTTCAGAACAGGTGACAAGATAGGGCTGGGCTCAATGGAGGTTAGACCAGTACACGTGGACCACTCCGTACCCGGCTCCTATGGCTTCATTATTCATAATTCCTCAGGAACCATTGTATACACAGGGGACTTAAGAAGGCACGGTCCCAGACCTGACCTGACAGATGATTTCGTAAACCAATCTGTAACGGATAAGCCGGACATACTCATCTGCGAGAACACCAACATGACGAATGTTGAAATCTCATCAGAGCGTGAGGTTATGGAGAAGATTTCAGAGATCGTCAAGTCTACAAGGGGGCTTGTCCTAGCTAACTTTGCATGCTCCGACATGGACAGGTTAAGATCATTCTACATGGCCGCTGCCCAGAACGGCAGAGAGCTGGTGGTAACCCCTAGGCAGGCTTATCTCCTGAATTCGCTACAGAAGGATCCCCACCTTGACATACCGAAGATCAAGGACCTCCTCATATTAAGGAGGGGTAAGAGAAAATTTTTGCAGTGGGAAGAAGAAATCATGAACCTCGGAGAGACTGTTGACGCTAAATTCATCTCTAAAAGGCAAGACAAAATAATTCTGGCCTCATCATTCTATGATCTAGGAGAACTGACCGAGATAAAACCGGCGCCCGGAAGTAGCTATATTCTCTCCGCATCCGAGCCCTTCAACGAGGAGATGGAACTTGACTTTAACAGGCTCTTAAACTGGCTTGACCACTATGGTCTACCACAATACCATGTTCATGTTTCAGGTCACATTGTACCCTTACATCTCAGAGAAACCCTTAAGATGATAAAACCGAAAAGAATCTTTCCAATCCATGGAACCCGCCCAGAGCTTTTCCAGAAGTTTGTAAGAGACCTAAAAGGTAGAGTCATATGCCCCAAAAGAGGAAAGACGTATAGGATTAAATAATTTGGGAGGGAAAGATCTTTCTAAAAGAAATCTATAACACCATAATAGATCTTTACAGGGAGCTTCGCCCCAATACATCCCAAACATTCCTCTCGAAATTCGCTAAACTATTCCGAAAGATCAAAGAAAACCTATTCATATTCGGATTACTAAGCCTCATATGGTTCATCCTTAGAACTGGCACAAAGCCGTCCCGGGCGGTATACCCCTGCCAAAGAATAGCTGCTGCAAACGCTTACCTATGGCTCTCAGTCTATGTTTTCCCACTCCTACCTCTCATATCAAAAAAGTTTTCACACATCCTTAATAGAAGGGTCCTAGCAATTATCTCCATACTACTGATTACCATATTGGCAACGGGTTGGGGGCTATATGAAATGTTTGGCAGACCAGGAAGACAGAGAGAAGTGAACCTGATTCTAAGAGAAAATAGGGCTACATCTCTGCCAGCATCCGACATATACGTTGTCCAAGGTACAAACGGAAACTATGAGGGAGTAACAAAGCTTATCCAGATCATGGGTTCTCACGGGCTACTCTTCTATAAATCAGAGGAGGAAGGATTGACGAAGGGCCCTTCTGGGCTAATCAGCAAAGACGACGTAATAATCATTAAAGTCAACAGCCAATGGGACGAACGTGGTGGGACGAACACAGATCTCTTGAGGGCTTTAATCAAATCCATAATAGAGCACCCCGACGGCTTCATAGGCGAGATAATAGTTGCCGATAATGGTCAAGCTCAGTATGGTTCAGCGCCGGGTGGGGGAGGAAGCTTCAACTATGCATTGAACAATGCCGAGAACACTTCGCAATCGGTACAAGAAGTAGTCAACTACTTTGCTGGCTCGCATAAAGTCTCAACCTACCTCTGGGACACTATCACCACGAAGCTCGTAAAGGAGTACTTTGAAGGAGACATGGAAGATGGCTATATCGTCAACACAACACGAGACCCTGAGACCGGGATAATGGTTTCATACCCCAAGTTCAGAACGAAGTTCGGCACATATGTAAGCTTCAAGCTTGGAATATGGGATCCGAACAAGAGAGCCTATGACAGCGAACGGTTAAAGGTGATTAACATGCCCGTTCTGAAGTCCCACAGCATATACGGGGTGACAGCATGCGTCAAACATTACATGGGAGTCGTGTCGGATAAGCTAACATCACAGTTTGGACAAAGAGCCCACAATACCGTTGGGACAGGTGGAATGGGAACCCAGATGGTTGAAACAAGATTCCCAACCCTAAATATTCTCGACGCGATATGGGTGAACGCGATCCCTGGAAATGGTCCACGCACAAGATACTCAGACGCGACGAAGGCAAATGTGATCGCGGCCAGCATCGACCCCGTTGCCCTAGATTACTGGGCCTCAAAATATATTCTTCTCCAGATAGCCCGCATCAACGGGTATAGCCGGACCAGCTCTTTGGACCCCGACTATGCCGCTCCAGGATCATTCGGCAACTGGCTCAGACTATCAATGCAGGAGATCACAAGGAGCGGATACCAAGCAACAGTCGATGAGACCCGTATGAACGTATATTTAGCGAAAGTCTAGCATTTAAGCAACCTATAGTGAATGAGAGAGATGAAGCCAACAATTTTATGAGACTCAATGCAGGCCTCATTAAATAGTCAGCATCATAAGAAGACAGGTCCTAGGCTGAACCTATAGACCAAAAAATTTAACAAGGTATTTTCAACCTCTGATTCTTAGTTGACTGGTGGATAGTGCAATTACTTGGCTGAGCTTATTCGTGAGGGAGACAATGTCCTCCTATTCCTAGACAACAGGAGAAGTTATCTGATCAAGGTTGGGAGAGAAAAAGACCTTCATACCCATAAGGGCATTATACATGTCGATCAGCTGATAGGCGTAGAGTATGGCACTCGAATAAAGAGTAGCCTTAACGTTGAGTTCGCCGCTCTCAAGCCAAGCGTACGCGATTACATCTTTAAGGCCTCGAGAAAGACGCAGATAATGTACCCGAAAGACATCGCGATGGTCATTCTCTACGGCAACATCCAGCCGGGAAGCATTGTTGTCGAGGCGGGAGCCGGAACTGGAGCCCTAACCACGGCTCTAGCACACTACGTTAAGCCCACTGGAAGGGTGTTCAGCTACGAGATTAGACAGGAATTCCTCGAAATTGCGTCAAAAAATCTTGAGAGAGCTGGAGTCAGAGAGTATGTTGAACTGAAACTTCAAGATGTCACTCAGGGAATCGATGAGCGGGGAGTAGACGCGGTTATCCTTGACCTAGCGACCCCTTGGCTAGTAGTCCCGCATGCCTATAATGCTCTAAAGGGAAGCGGGTCATTCATCTCATTCAGCCCCACCATAGACCAGACTGTGAAAACCGTTGAAGCACTTAGGGCCGAGGAATTCGCAGCGGTTGAGACGGTAGAATGCTTCATTAGAAGGATCCAAGCGGAGCCTGGTAAGACTAGGCCGGAGACGCTGATGACCGGCCACACAGGTTACATAACTTTTGCAAGGAAGACTTTTAAGTGAAACTTTTATGTTTAACTTGCACCTAGTATACGCTAACCTAAACGGCTAGAGGAGAATCTCAGAAGATTGGAGGAAGCCAACGAAAGTGCACTGATGAGGGAGTTAAAGAATCTATGGGGCAAGAGCCTCTTCAGAACAATCATATACTTTATCCTAATCATATTTGCCGTATACGCATTCCAAGCGATCCTCACATATGCATTGAACACCCCATATCCCCTCCAAACACCGATTTCCGGAAGCATGGAACCAACATTAAAGGTTGGCGATCTCCTAATTGTTAAGGGAGTAAATGCAGAGGATATTGTCGCAGCACCTAAGCCGACTGGCGACATAATAGTCTTTAAGAAGCCAGGGAGCCCAGAGGAACTAGTAGTCCATAGAGCCGTCCAAAAATACATGGTTGGGGGGAAATGGTATTTCAGAACACAAGGCGACAACAACCCCTACATGGATCCATGGGTCGTCTCCGAGGACCAGATTGTGGGTAAGGTGATATTCTCGATTCCATATCTGGGCTATGTGAAGATCTATCTTGGAACACCTCTCGGAATGATCATAAACATCATCCTCATAATCCTCCTCTTAATCCTAGAGAACATGACATTATCAAAGAGGATGAAGGAAGAATCGGAAGACGATAACCAAGTATAAAAAGAGTTGAGTAGCCTTTCTGAACCATTAAATATAAATGTTACCTATGAATCCTTTATAAAGAAAATATAATGCATAGGAAAACTTCAATTTTAACTGTAGAGGATTGATTTAATGCCGAAAGTTCAAGCAAAAGTTAAGATTGAGAACGTTGTCGCATCCGCAACCCTTAACCAGAAGATTGACCTGAAAGCGGTGGTTAAGAGTTATCCAGGCGTTGAGTATCGGCCTGAGCAGTTTCCGGGACTCGTATTCAGACTGAAAAGACCTAAAACCGCCACGTTAATCTTCAATTCTGGAAAGATGGTCTGTACCGGGGCGAAGTCTGAAAGAGAGGCGCGTGGAGCGGTCCTAAAGGTTATTCGTGAACTAAAGAGAAGCGGTATAGTCATTATTGGAAAGCCTGATCTGAAGATACAGAATATCGTAGCCTCCGCCAATTTGAGCGGAATGATCGATCTTGAGAAGGCCGCGTTCACGCTTGGGAAGACGATGTATGAGCCTGAACAGTTCCCCGGCCTGATCTACCGCATGGACGAGCCGAAAGTTGTGATACTGCTTTTTGCCAGCGGAAAACTAGTTTGTACAGGAGCCAAGAAGGAGGAGGACGTCTACAGAGCCGTTGAGAAACTGCATAATAGGCTTGAGACTGAAGAACTAATATACTACGAATAGAAGGAAAAGCTTCACCAGAAGCGTGGAGCACCCTAAATTTAATCATTCTCAAAGACTTTTTAATCGTCTTCCAATAATGAGGCAGTACACTGTCATCTAACACATGCATTATGGGAAGATCTGAAGTGCTCCCACCCCCTTCTCTCAAGAGATTCCATTCTTTCACCACACTTTAACAAGATCTCAGGTTTCTCTATTACCCTTCCTATCCTCATTAGAGAAGTGCCAAGATCTCTTGCGATCATCTCAGCGGTCTCCCATGCTTCGGGTTTTATAGTGAGCACAAGCTCGTACTCCTCTCCGCCGTAAAGCGCGAGCTCCAATGGGTTAAGCCCGCAGGTCTCAGCGAATTCTCTTGCCTCAAGAGCCACAGGAACATCCTCAATTACGAACCCAACTTTGCTAGCCTCTGACAACTCAAAAAGGCTCCAAACCAGACCGTCGCTTGAATCAATAGAGGCCGTCAGCACCCCGGCCTCAGCTAACGCAAGCCCCTCCTTAAGCCTAGCCCTAGGCATGAGAACCGCATCTAGAAGCGGCTTCTCTAGATTCTCATTCACATGTAAACCGTTAAGTAGAATTCTCAAACCAGCAGCCGCGTTTCCAAAATATCCGGTAACAGCGAGAATATCCCCAGCTCTTGCTCCGCTACGTGTAACCAGCTTATCCTCATGGCAAACTCCCATGAGCGCACAACTTATTATTAGGTCAGACGCTTCGTTTGTATCTCCGCCCACGACATACGCGCCGTATTCACGGGCACCCATATCCAACCCCCTACCGATTTCCCGAATATCCCGCTCCGAAAGACTGCCCGGCAACCCCAACGCTGCCACTAGGATCCTAGGTTTAACGCCCTTCGCCGCGAAGTCGCTGATGTTCATGACAACGGCCTTTCTCGCCGCCTGGCATAGGCTCATGCCTGGGGGGACATCCGTCTTCCCAACAAGCATATCCGTCTTCAAAACCGCCAAAATCTTACCCTCAAGCCGAAACGCGGAGACATCATCCCCGAAAGGAATAGGCATATCTGGCATCCACTCCAAACATTCAAGAACGATTCTTATAGCATTCTTCTCGCCTATGTCTACAAGAGACCCCATAACACATCCTCCAAGCAAGATAATCCATTAACGAAACAAGAATTGCAAAAAGACCCATTTAAAGGAATATGAACTAAGAGCCCAACACGCCAGAGAGAATCATTAAATATTGACGTTAACAAATTGATCCTTGTGAGACATAAATCTTAATCATTTGAGAATACATTATGGGCCCCGGTGGCTTAGTGGGTTAGAGCAACGGCCTCGTAACAGAATGCAAGAGAGCCGTGGATCGCGGGTTCAAATCCCGCCCGGGGCTCTCACATGCCGAAACATCCATGTTTAGTTATTTCTTCAGAACCCCTGCGATAATTCCTAAGCAGAAGCCTATCCCTATCGGGAGAACCGAGAGTACTCCTAGTACGGTAAAGACTGACTGGGTTATTGAGATGATCTTGGTCCAGTCCATTCCCAACCTCTCGAAGAACCCTCGCAGACTTCCAAATTGCCAAATGTTAAGAAGGAGACCCACTATTAATAGAGCAAGTATTGCGAGTATATACTTTAATGCTTTCATCGTGAAATATCCGAGGCCAAAGCCAATGGCAATATGGACTATAAACACTATTGTGACGGTTGGATTTGAAGTTAATTCTGAGAGAATATTAGGTAACCCGTAGTCTTGCGCTGAAACAAGTTTTAAGCTAGAGAATAGAAGTAGCACGCAAATAATTAACATGTATACTCGAGAACTCCTCATAAACCATCCTCCATTACCAGGTAAACTTCATTACCATATAAGAGTTTTTAGAGATATTACTGGACGGCGAAAGGTATCCCTGCCTAACTCATACAGTATAACGGGATTTCATCACTTTCTTAAAGATTCATTTAACGACAAAAATAGCAGCCCGCCGAAGAAACGTCCACAAGAGGATATTATGTAGACTATCTGCAAACCTACTACTAAACCATATATGCTCACTGCGACATCCGAAAGATAACCTCCAAGAAGCGATCCCGTGAAGCATGCTATTCCGTAAAGGAGGTTGAAGAATGCGACGAAGCCTCCTCGATATTCCTCAGGCGAAATATCGAGTATGTAGGCGGTTGCCGATGCTTGCCCAAGAGAAGTTATTAGTCCAAGGTAAAAGTTGAATATTATGAGGCAGTAGACGTTCGGAGCGAAGGCATATGCCAATGGGACTAGAAATAACCCTGTTCGAAAGGCTACTAGTAAAGGTCTCCTGCCCAGTGTGTCAGTCAATTTTCCAGCCCATTTCTGGAAGATTATGATTGCAATCCCCTGTACAACTGAGAGCAAAGAAACCTCCAGCATGGTAGCATTCAAAACTCTGATGAGCGTTATGGAGAATAATGGCCAAGCGATAGACATGAAGAAGGCGAATACCACGTTCACCATGCAGTATTTGAAGAAGTCTCTGTTCCTCTCAGCCTGAATGATTATGTTAAGCATGTCCTCGAATAAGCCTCGATTATGAATGCGGGTCCTAATGTTATCCTCCTTTTCTTTGACCTGTAGCATCGCGATTGATGATGCGAAGCCACATATAATTGCTATCAAGAATGGAATGAGGAACTCATTCTGTATGGAGCCGCCAACATGCACCATTATTATTCCTGAGAACAATGTTGCTATTAGACCGCCGATTGATGACCAGAGACTAATCGACGCTGCGGCTCTTCCCAGCCTAGCTGGAGGGACAAGATCGCCTATAAGAGCTGTCCAGGCTGGCGTGGCTGCGGATCCCAGTAAATATTGAATTGCGATCAATATTATCAATTGTTGGACGGAATTCGCGAAGATCATTGGGATCCATGCGACTGTAGTCATCAGGGTTCCGAAGAAAATGAAGGGGATACGTCTTCGAAGCCTGTCGCTCATCTCTCCCCAGAAAACCTGCATGACATGAGTGGAGAGGTTTGTGAGCGATTGATACCAGCCCATGTCGGAGCTTGAAGCCCCTAGCATAACGGCGTAGGGTCCAAGAAAAGGCTGTATAGCGCCAGTTCCAAGCGAATTTAAAATTGAACGAATATATAGGGGCCTTAACCCTTGATCTCCGCCGTCATCCTCCTCAGGCGTAAATATCACCTAAGAGGCTTCTATTGAAGACATTGAGTTACTTAAAAACATTTGCATATAAAAGTGATGAGCCGCCTGAAACCTCGATTACCACGAGAAACTACTACTCATATCTAAGCGTCGAGACAATGTTGAGGCTTGCGGCGTAGACTCCTAGGATTAAGCCACTCGGCAAAGTTGTCACTAGGATGAAGATAGCCGAATTCACGAGGATTCCAGGCGAGAGATATAATGGAATTCTCAATTGCAGTGTAGATGCTAAAAGATCTGAGAAAACCTTAAGGATTAAGGGGGTTAATACACCGCAGAGCACCGCCGAGACGACGCCTAGAACCAAAAGTTTGAATGCTATTAGAATGATGCACTTTCCCCTGCTTAGACCGAGAGCTCTCAAAATAGCTATAACCATTCGCTCCTCATTTATATTTTGTCCTGCAATGCTGAAGATTAGAAGCACCGACGTTATCCAAGTGAAGGTGATCATAACAGTTGCAGTCGATTGGAAAGCCTCTGTAAGCAAGTCGGAAAGAATGTTGATTATCCCCGCCCTATCAATATGCCAAAGGTAGCCTCTAACACTCCTTCTTATGTTCTGTATCAAACGAGAAGAGTCAACTCCTGCCTTCGCCTTAATAACAAACGCGTTGACAGATCCTTCTGCACTATCCAGCATCTGAGCCGTCGGCAACGGGAGAACCAGCACATTAAAAATTGGATCTCTTCTAATACCAATCACGGTCAGATTCGCGCTTCTAATGTCTGTGGAAAACGTTAAGTTGCCATTAACTCTTGCGCCAATTATTTTCGCGAGACTCTCAGTAAGTATGACTTCACACATTTCTCCAGTAAAGCGCCCACCCTCCACGAGTGGATAGTTGAAGTATGTGGCGCCGACGGGCATCCCGATGGCGAACAAAGTATACCCTGCAGCCCTCATGTTAGTGTAGTAAGCGAACTCGATGAACTCGGCTTCGTTCAGGAATGGCTCAAGGTCCGTCCCCAGCAAAGTTGCATTGAATCTCCTGTTAAGGCATATTATATAGTCAAAGTTGAGTGCGGCTATAGTTTCGTTTAGAAGGTTCTGCTGAGCTTCAGAGGCGGCCAGCAACGTTGAATTTACTGCGACACTAACCGCTATGACTATTACTATCGCAGCCTCACGGCCCTTTCTTCTCGCTAAGCTTCTTAAGGCATATCTCATAAATAGCGGGCCTCTCGAGGTTCTAGGATTAGACCGTCCGCTCATCGCTAGAAGACCTGAAAAACTCTTCATAGCCTGTGATGGGGGGATATTTGATGCAATCGCCGCTGGGGGCATCACTAGAAGTAGAGAGAGGGATGTCCCCAACACTATGTAGGCTACAAGCATTTCCGCGTTCTGCCCGATTATCTCTGGAAGGAAACCGACAAAATAACTTGCGCCCTCGAAAATTTGGCTTACAGACGCAAAGCCTGATAGGAGCGTTCGAGCAGCAATCACCCCGAGAAAGACGCCTGAAATACTTCCCAAAGCTCCTAGAAGAAGCCCTCTGAGCATATAGGCTGTTACAATATCTCTTCGGTTCGCTCCAAGAGCTCTCAGCGTTCCAAGATCTCTATATTCCTGGGTCACCATGAGATTCAATGAACAATACATTAATGCCAAACTAACCGCAAGAAGAGAAACCCCTATCAGGGAGAATAGAGAGACAAGGTAATTGTAGTATGTTCTCGTTTCAATAAATGGGATGACTTGTCCCTGGATAGACGTTGAGACGGCTCCATAAGCTTGAAGTCCCATACGAAGATCATTCATGCAATCAACTGTGTTATATCCGCCTTTGATCTTCACGAGAACCTGATTCGCACAGCCGTCTAGGCTCATGATCCGCTGTAATACTTTGATATGAACCAATGCGTATGCTATTGAGCTGGCATACCATCGAGGCATCCAAACGGCCCTACATGTTCCTACAACTTTTAGTGTAACATTACCTGCCAAAGTCTTAACTAACAAATTTCTCCCCAGTACATTCTCGCCCAGGTCATGCTCAACCACCAGGGCTTCCTCATCCTCCTCAAAGAGCCTACCGCTCACCACGCTTACCCTGTTCAGTTTCAGCGGAGAATTCACTCCTATTAGTAGTATGTCGGTGCTTTCAGGCCACCCCTTGACATTGAAAGCTGTGGTTCTCATGACTAACCTCATCTCATACTCGTCAACATAGTCTTTCCTTCCTATAATCGAGTGGAGAATGGACGTTGATAGTGGGATAGTGTCTACAGTAAAATCAGCCATTCGCGCCTCTTCAAGAGAGGACTCAACCAGTGCTGGGATGTTATTGCTTGCTATCGAGGTTCCAGTCATGAGCATAAGAGCGACCATAAGCATGAATATTGTAAAGAATGATCTCCAGGGGCGCTTCGTCAATCCCCTCACAGAATATCTGAGATAGGGTTGCATCAGGCTTCCCTCACAATTCGACCGTCAACTAGCTCGACAATCCGATCAGCGGAACTGGCTATTCTCTTATCATGGGTCACAACGATTAACGTAGTGTTCTGCTCCTTGTTCACCTCACTCAGTAGATTGACTATTTCAGCCCCAGTCTTTGTATCAAGATTTCCTGTAGGCTCATCACATAGCAGAAGCACCGGATTGTTGACAAGCGCCCTTGCAATTGCAACCCTCTGCTGCTCTCCTCCCGAGAGCTGGTGTGGAAAATGCCTCGCCCTCTTCCGAAGCCCAACTTTCTCCAGCAGACACTCAGCCCTCCTCATAGACTCACTCTTTTCCAAACCTAATATTTCCGCGGGAACCATAACATTCTCTATAACACTGAAAGTTGGGATCAAATTGAAGAATTGGAAGATGAAGCCTATTTTCTCAGCCCTCAAACGCGATAGCCTACTCTCCTTAAGTTTTCCCAAGTCTTCACCATCAATGAGTATTGAACCCGAAGAAGGCCTGTCCAGTCCACCTAGAAGGTTAAGAAGCGTAGATTTTCCTGAACCGCTAGGACCAAGAACCGCCACGTATTCGCCTCGCTCAACCTCTAAGCTTACACCATCAAGAGCGATGACTTTAGTCTCGCCAACATCATAGATCTTCCTTATGTTCCTTACAACAACTACGGAATTCAAGGGCTGGCACGCCACGCTGAAACTCCGTCCTATGGAGGATGAATCTTGCCAAATCTTTCGTCCATCGCTTTTAATAAGATTTTTTGTCCATCCCCAAATTTAGGGATCCTAAAAAGCGCCACTTCCGCCCACGTTATGCGGAATACTTTCTCCAAGCATTTCTACTTGAGCAAATTCTATAAACATTCTGGCATAGAAAAATATGCTAAGAAGTGATAGCATGGAAAAGGTAAAGATCCTTATATGCGACCCGATCGATGAAGATGGTATTGGCATAATGGTCCGTGAAGGTTTTCATGTCGATTTCAGACCCTCCATCACTAAAGAGGATCTTTCGAAAATAATAGGGGAATATCACGCCGTAATCGTCAGAGGCAGGACAAAGATTACAAGAGATCTCATCAACCTCGGAGGCAGGCTTAGGGTTATTGGACGGGCTGGTGTAGGACTAGATAACATCGATGTTGAAGCGGCTAGAGAGAGGGGGATAACAGTTCTGAATACACCTGAAGCCACATCAGACTCCGTCGCAGAATTAACCGTTGGACTGATATTAGCGGTTTCACGGAAAATCGCTCTTGCCGATCGACTTATGAAAGAGGGAAAATGGGTAAAAAGCCAGTTTGAGGGCATACAGCTCAGAGGTAAGACTCTTGGTATAATAGGGTTCGGCAACATTGGGATGAGAGTAGCGAAGATCTGCAAAGAGTTCGGGATGAAGATTCTCGTAACAAAGAGAACGCCCCCACAACATGAATTGCTTGTGACCCTAGGGGCAGAGCATGTTTCACTACGTGACCTTTTAACCTTAAGCGACATAATAACAGTCCACGTCCCTTTAACACATGAAACCAGAAACCTGATCGGCTACGAAGCATTCAGCCTAATGAAGAACGGAGCGATCCTAATAAATACCTCAAGAGGAGGAGTTGTTAATGAAAAAGCTCTCTTAGATGCTCTTAAATCTGGAAAACTTGCAGGGGCAGGCCTTGATGTTTACGAGAAGGAGCCGCCTGAAAACTTCGAACTGATCAGGCTGCCTAACGTCGTCTGCACACCTCATATCGGTGCTCAGACAGTGGAGGCGCAGCGAGCCGCATCGGTCGCCATTGCCGATAAGCTCGTAAAGTTCTTCAAAAGCAAATGAGAGTGGAAGCCAGCTACCTTTAAATCCATCATAGAAAGATTCTGAAGGTGCGCGGAGGTTTTATTTCGCTTTGGTTGAGGTTTGGCTGCCATATGGAAAGACAGAAGTATGCGTTAGGGTAGAGACAAAGAATCTTCTTAACGTTATCGAGCCTCAGGAGAGAACCGTCGTAGGAGATGTTCAAAGTGAAATAGAGAGAAGCTTGACTAATCCAATAGATTCGCAGCCCTTAGTTGAGATCGCAAAATCCAGTGCCAGCGCATCTATACTGCTGGAGGATATGGGGACCAGTCTAAACAGTCTAATTGTTTCTCCCGTCCTGAAAGCACTTAACTCAGCTGGGCTTGGAAACGAAAATGTCAGCATCGTAGTATCTTGCGATCTATTCCGCGTCCACCCCCCGGAAGGCGGCACCAGAATTCTTAGTGACGAAATACTTTCAACAACGAAGGTCCTATTACATACCCCCGGGGCAGGCGAGTACATCAATATTGGAAAGACATCTAGGGGAACGCCAGTAAATGTTGAGAAAAGAATTGTGGAAGCCGATCTGAAAATCGTCATAGGATCTGTTAAACCTCATGCATTTTTCGGCTATGGCGGCCCGATGACCTCAGCCACGCTGGGAATCCTAAGCTTAGATAGCATCCATCAAAATCTTATGTTAAGCCTTGACTCAGAAGTCGGGAACGGAGTCTGCATAGGCAACCCTGTCTTTGATGATGCTGTCGAGGCGTCAGGTAAAATTGGAGCCGACTTTGCTATGAATATAGTCGTAAATAGGAGATCGGAATTAATTGGGGTTTTCTCAGGCGACGCCCATAAATCTTTCATGGAAGCCGTCAATTTTGTTGAAGAGACATGTAAATCCCCAATAGACACCCTTGCAGAGGTAACCTTCATAAGCCCAGGGGGTTTCCCTCTAGATGCCACCCTTCAGGAGTCATCCCTATGCTTAGACAACGCGGTTAAAGCTACGAAGATGGGGAAAACAATAGTTCTCGTGGCCGAATGCTCCATGGGCCTCGGCAGCAAAGAGTTCCGAGAGGCGATCAAGGGTTTTAGCGACGTAAAAACTCTCGAAAAGAAACTGAGAAAGAAACCGAACGTCGCCGGGCTAATGGTTCATCATATGGCAATGGTTCTTGGTGCGATGAAGAATGCGATAATTGTTTCCATTCTTCCTAATTACTGTATCCCCGAGTCGCTAAATATCGAATTGGCTAGAACTGCTAATGAGGGGCTTCGAAAGGCCTTAGAATTCGGTGGAGGCAATAGCAAAGTTTCTCTGATTCCATTCGGAAACATGACTATACCCGAAGCTAAAATTTCCGAGTAAAAAAGGAAGACTTATTTCTCTCCCAATACCCAAAATTCTTCATAACATAGGCGAGTTGTGCCGAGAATGCAGGCTAACTTCTCATTAAGAAGGTTCAGACCTGAAGACCTAGATGAAGTCATCCATATAAACAGGGTGTGCCTACCCGAGAATTATTCGGAAAGCTTCTTCATGGACCTCTATGAAAGGTTTCCAGAAACCTTCATCGTCGCAGAAGGGGATGGAAAGATAATAGGCTATGTAATGTGCAGGATAGAAAGCAACGTTTCCAATATAACATTGAGGCCGTTGAGCTTAACAAAAAAAGGGCACATAATCTCCATAGCTGTCTTGCCCGCTTACCGTAGGAGAGGCATCGGTCAAGCCTTGATAAAAGAAGCTCTCCGAGCCATGATCCAGTATTACAAGGCAAAGTCATGTTACCTGGAAGTGAGAGTCACAAACACGAGCGCCGTGAATCTCTACAAGAAGATGGGGTTCGAAATCGAACGTGTGATAAGAGGGTACTACTCAGACGGGGAAGACGCGTACATTATGAGCGAGAATCTTAGCGATAAAGAAAAAATCCAATCATTATTTTAAGGCGTATCCATCAATCTCTAAATGCTGCCTCTTTCTCACAAAAATTGTCGGAACCCCAATTTCTCGAAGCTTTCTTCTCAAACCAGCATCGTTGGTAGCAACTATACACACCAACCTTTGGGCAGCCAAAACGATAAGGTCATCTATACTTTTTACTTGCTCGCACTCAACATCGATGATTCTGCATCTCCTTGCCACATCAAGAGCGGCCAGCGCTGCTTTCTGCTTTTTCGTCGACCCCTTCCTCGCCAGCTTCTCAATCTCCATTAATGCTGGCCTCAATATTAGAGGTTCAAATCTTCCAAGCAATGCTTCAATCTCATCAAAGATGTCTATGTGAAACTGAAATGGAACGAATAGGAAATTGGAATCAAAAATAACCTTGGGAAGACCTTTATCTTCACCATTGCATCCAATCATTTATGCGGCGCACCTATAACAAGACTAGCAGCCAACCTTACGGCCTCCTCCAGACTTCTAGAATCTGCGATACCCTTCCAGGCGATGTCATATGCAGTGCCATGATCCACGGAGGTCCTAATGAAGGGTAATCCAAGCGTCACAGAGACCGTTCCAAAGAAGTCAACCGTCTTTGCGGCAATATGCCCCTGATCGTGATAAAGAGAGAGTACAACATCATAATCTCCACTAAACGCTTTGAAGAAGACGGAGTCAGCAGGGACGGGTCCGATAACACTAAACCCCTCTCTTCTCAGATCCTCCACTGCAGGAGCAATCTCTTGCGTCTCTTCCCATCCCATAAGACCATCATCGCTTGCATGCGGATTCAGAGCTGCAACGGCGATGGTTGGATTCTCTATGCCAATTTTACGCATCTCCCTGACGATTCTTCTCACCGTCTCAACGATTCTTTCCCTCTTAACTGACTGAACAGCTTTGATCAGCGGCATATGTCTCGTTAAGAAGAAGATCTTTACCCCCTTAACCCAAAACATCAATAATGGATCTTTGACACCGCATAGACCAGCAAGCATCTCAGTGTGACCGATATAAGGACAGCCGGCCATCTGAATCGCCTTCTTATTGATTGGACCTGTAGTGACCGCGGCAACCTCCCCTCTTAAAGCGTACTCAACAGCCCTTTCAATGTACTGGATCGAGGCTCTCCCACCTATAATCGTCGGCTTACCCACCTCCAAAATTCTAACATCAACATTTTCCAGATCAATCAAATTAATTGAGCCTGGCTTATATGATGCTTTAATGGGGGATTCAATGACATGAAAATTCACTTTCACCTCTATTCTCTCGGCGACGCTTTTCAGAACCCTCTCATCGCCGATGATAATCGGACAGCATGTATCATAAATTTTCGGCTTTAAGAGCGCCTTGATACATATTTCCGGACCTATACCAGCAGGGTCCCCCATTGTCACCGCAATAATAGGGCTCTTCTCGCCTTCCATAAATATGACTCCGATAAACAAGTAACTTAGTCAATCTAATAAACTACTATTAACAGTCACGAGATTCTCGTTGTTCCCTCCAGTGAAGCCTTGCATGAAACCGTTTCGCATTCTATTCCGGCTTCTA
This sequence comes from Candidatus Bathyarchaeota archaeon, assembly GCA_025059045.1. Taxonomy (NCBI): domain Archaea; kingdom Thermoproteati; phylum Candidatus Bathyarchaeota; species Candidatus Bathyarchaeota archaeon. The sequence continues at coordinate 24,346 of JANXEA010000014.1, forward strand.
GGAACGCATCTTCCATAGCCTTCGCGACTTCTTTCGCCAAAACTTTCGTTTTGTCCATGATGGCTATGACGGTTGGACCGGCCCCGCTAATGGCGACACCCGCGGCGCCAGCTTCTACCGCAGCCCTTCTAACCGCTTTATAGTTTGGGATCAGATTCATCCTTGCTGGCTCAACAATCGTGTCATTCATTCCCTTTCCAATCATATGAATATCGCCAAAGTGAAAACCTGCGACTACAAGGCATGCGTTTCTAACATTTGATACGACATTCTCCAATGGCACTGTTTTTGGCAGGATGGATCTGGCTATTGCGGTTTTCATCTCTGGAGCCTCAATTCTAGGCATGGCCAATACTACTTCTAGGTTGGGCGGAGGCTCTAAGCGGACTACCTTGAGTTCATCATTCCACATATAAACCATTGTGAAACCGCCCAGAATAGACGCTGCCACATTGTCAGCGTGGCTTGATCCGGCCGAAACCATTTCGCCTTTGGAGGCTAATTTTACAAGGTCTTCCGGTGCAAGTTTCATATCAAAAAGATAATTTATGGCCACGGCTGCGGCTGCTGCCGAAGCCCCACTACTTCCCAGACCTTTCTTGGGAGGCACACCCTTCTCAAGTATAATCTTAACACCGTCCTCCCTACCTTTTAGCATCTCCCTTGCCACAACGCCAGCCGTATTCTTCATAGGATCTGATGGGATCATTTGAGAATCTTGCCCTTTTACTTCAATAGAAACGCCCTTCTCCGCACGTTCTACAGTCAGAACATCGTGAAACGCATCTAACGCTAACCCAAAAACATCGAAACCTGATCCGAGATTTGCTGAGCTGCAAGGAGCTTTAACCTTCACAATATCCGAGGAGCTCATGGATTCACCTAAACATCTAATCTTCCAATCCATTCACGTTTCTTTCTGAGATAATAAAGGTATGTGGAGAATGAGACTTCAGGCGGGCATCTATGGTCCACCATAGGAATGTATCCTCCATCTTTAAGTAGTGGGGTAAGCCGTTCCAGTTCCTTGTTTATCGCCTTTTCACCACTTATTAAGGCGAATTTGTCAACGGCGCCCATGAACATTATCTTATGGCCAAATCTTTCTCTAAGCTTGTAAATGTCCGTAAATCGAACCTCGACTGGAAACATGCAGTTTATCCCCGCTTCAAGCCAGCCTGGAACTAGCAACGTTATGTCCCCGTCGCAGTCGAGAATGTTTATGTCCACGCCATACTCCTTTAGGACGCTTGTAACCTTCTTATATCTTGGAACCATAAACTCCTCAAAATGGCGAACAGAGATGAAGGGCCCTCTACTATAGCACATGTCCTCCCACCATGTGGCACAGTCAACCCTAACTGACTTTAGGGCTTTTCTAATTATTGAGATCCAGAGGTTGACCAAGGTATCCATCATCTCTGCAACCCAGTCTGGATCACGGTATAAGGCTATAGAAATCCCTTCGACTCCCATCCAGTCTCTAAGCCAGCCGTAAAGGCTTCCAATTCTAATCGCTAGGGGGTAATCGCGGTCCCTATAATGTTCGACCATTTCATCCCAGTTTAGTGGGAAACGTCCAGGAGTCTCCGGATCCAAGAATGGTTTCAGCTTCTCCCAATCATTACGATTCTTTAGCGGATAACGAATGTAATGAGGAGGAGTTGAGGAGTTAATGGATCTTATGAAAATTCCACCCATTCCATCACTGACGGTCTCTCTGTCACCTTCTCTCTTTATCACTCTCTGGGGCAGTGAAGGCCAGAAGCCACTATGTATTGGCAGCCATTCCCCGCAATCCCATCCCTCTAACTTTAGATATAACTCTACATCCCTGTTCGTCCTCAAATGGGTAGGCAAGCCTTCCTTATGCCACCGATAAATGGTTTCTTCCCAGTATCCAAACTCATAGTCAGGCACTCTGTCCACTTCTTTGAAATGCATACACCTCAGGAAACGTTCTCTATGATTCAATTGCGGTGCCTCCGGCAACGCTTTATCTAATTATCCCAAATCCGATAAGCCTCCACCTGCCAGCTATTCTCCTACTAATCGCCACCCTTGCAGAATCCTCTGCGCAAACCGGTCGGCTCAGTTTCATCTCAACTTTGTCGCCTCTAACATTTTCCACTCTGCCTATTGTGGGAGCGGTTCCAACATCTAGCAGAAGCTCCTCTCCATTATTGAGATTTTTAACCTCACTCATCTCTTTTGTGCCAACAACTCTTTCAAAAAGATGAAACTCCAATGATAGATCAAACCTCGTCTCTGGAAGTGTTTCAGGTCTTCCTACAACATTACCAACCAAACCATCTGCCTTCGTCAATGAAGGGTCAAGAAGTGTGCCCACGCCCACCAAACCACCGCAATACGCCTCCTCAACGTTTCGGCCGCCCGTATGAAGGCTCGTTATCCTTGTAAAAAGGGGTTCATATGACCTTTCTTTACCATGTAGCCCGCTGATCCCAGGCCTTATCTCAATCTCATCTCCAACCTTGAATGATCCTTGAATAATTGTCCCACCTATCACGCCTCCAACCAGATCCTCGACAGATGTTCCAGGCTTATTAATATCAAAAGACCTTACAACATACATTCTAGGAGGCTTAGTAGCCTCTCTTACTGGCGTCGGGATGTAATGCTCGACAGCATAAAGGAGAAGATCAACGTTGATTCGGTTTTGGGCTGAAAGCGGTATGATCGGCGCCTCCTCAGCCACTGTTCCTTCAACAAATTTTTTGATCTCCATGTAACTTTCTAGCGCTCTATGCCTGTCTACAAGATCAATTTTATTCTGAGCAATAACTATCTTGTTTATACCGATTATCTCTATGGCGGCAAGATGCTCTCGAGTCTGTGGTTGTGGGCAACGTTCATCGGCAGCAATAACGAGTATTACGCCGTCCATGACGGCTGCTCCCGAGAGCATAGTCGCCATTAAGGCTTCATGTCCAGGAGCGTCGACGAAGCTTAGGGCACGAACAAATTCCCCTTTCGATCCGCATCTCTGGCACTGCTCATCTGTAGAGTAATTACGAGGACTTTCACATTTTGGGCATCTGAAGACGGCGGCGTCAGCATACCCTAGCTTAATGGTTATCCCTCTCTTCAATTCCTCACTATGTCTAGATGCCCAAACTCCTGTTAAAGCCTCTACAAGCGTCGTTTTACCATGGTCAACATGACCTATAGTTCCAATGTTGACCTCTGGTTGACGTGGCGGAGTAGGCTTTCTTTGCATAGTACACTCACATTTCCTTTTGCAGGTCAATAGTAAAATTAGATTGAACTAAATAAACCTTAAATGTCACTTTATAATAGCCTACAAATAGAATTGGATTCGATTTAGTTAAAAAATAGATGACACCAAGATGAGGAACGTTTGAACCAGTCGATTATCTCATCTCTTTTTCAGTGTCACAACTCCCCCTTCAATCGATATGATGCCAAACCTTTCCATCATTGAGAGCTTCTCCTCAACGATTCTCCTAGTCTCCTCCGTTTTTCCGAGTTTATCAAGTATCTCCTTTTTTGTCACTTTCCCGTTGCTATCCATGATTACTTGGTATATCATATAATCCTGTACTGCCGACAAACTTCAAACCACCTTTTAGGTACGATCTTTATATGATTATCCCGTTCTTCGCCGTGGAAAAACGAGACGATTTAATATGCTTAATTGTTTCAAATTAATCTTTCGGATTGTTGGCTAGAAATCTTTATTCCTGAAAAATTAAGGTGAAGTTTTTATAGAACTCGGCATATTTCTTATGCGGTCAAACCAGGTGAGATTCATGGGATATTGTGAAAATTGCGGTTTTCCTCTGCCGGAGGGAGCTGAGTTCTGCCCAAGCTGCGGCATCCGGATAAGAAGAAAAAGTGAAGCTGCATATTCGGGGGAGAATCTAGCGAGAATTTTGCAGTCAGGTATAACAGGGGCATTTCTTTCATTACTAATTATATATTTAGTATCCGCATTCACCAACGCTGACCTTTATTTTCTCCCATCATTCCTTTCATCACTTCTAATCATATACTTCTATAGAGTTAGAAGATTTGATGAGGCAGTATGCATCTCGCTGGCAATCTACCTTTTCGCTGAGGGCATGATTGCAGGGTTGAATCTCGGATATCTCTATTCAAATGGCATACCCTTAGCAGAGGTTTATGGGGACTATGTGCCGACAATTGTGGACGTAATAATGTACGCTTCAAACCCTGTTACTGCAGTGATTGCTGGCTATCTTGGGGCTAGACTTTCATTTGGATCGCAGCCTAGAGAGGCGACTCCAGTTACAGTTGAGGGAAGAAGAGAGCCGGGAGGCGTTATATATAGCGTAAAACGACTTGCTAAATCTTCTCATAATGCTTAAATATTATTCGATTAAGGTGTTATATCCTGTCAGCCGGATGTTGAGTGAACAAGATGAATGTTCCTAAGGAGATCGTCACATACTGTCCAAGATGTAAGACGCATACTGCGCAAGCCGTCACCTTATACAAAGAGGGGAAGAGAAGAGCGCTTGCTAAGGGTGAACGCCGGCATGAGCGTGAAAGGAAAGGCTATGGAGGCCAGAAGTACCCCATGCTGAAAAGAAAGGCTAAGACAACAAAGAAGCAGGCTCTCAAGCTTCGGTGCAAGCAATGTGGATATACGAGGCATAAGAAGGGGATACGTCTGAAAAAGATGGAAATCAAATAGCTAGCGAGAAGATGTGATATGAGCGAGTGGGAAAAGATAATTCCCAAACCTAAATCCGCATTCATCCAAGTCAAGTGTACAGATTGCGGGAATGAGCAAGTAACTTACAGCCATTCTAAAACGGTTGTCAGATGCAACATCTGCAACGCTGTTCTTGCCGAGCCAGCTGGCGGAAAAGCGAGGATAAAAGGCGAGATTTTAAAAGTTTTGGAGTAGGGTTGATATGGTAGATTCTAATAGTTCTGAATGGCCTGAAGTAGGTGAACTCGTAATAGTCACTGTTAATAGGATAACTCCATACGGAGCATATGTCACGCTAGATGAGTATAACAAAGAGGGGTTTCTGCACATCTCTGAAATTTCCTCAAGCTGGGTCAGAAACATAAGGGATTTTGTGCGTGAAGGAGAAAAAAACGTTTTAAAAGTCCTGAGAGTTGATGTGGAGCGAGCCCAAATAGACCTTTCTTTGAGGAGGGTAACCCGACGAGAAAAGAGAGAAACAATCCTATTATGGAAACGCAAGAAGAGAGCTGAGAGCATCCTAAAAACCGCAGCCCAACGGCTAGGAATGAGTGATGAGATACGCGAGAAAATTGCACTTCAGCTTCAAGAAGCCTTTGGCGACATTTATGAGGGGTTAGAGAGAGCTATAAAAGAGGGTCCTGAAGTCCTAATAAAATGCGGTCTAACGAAAGAGGTTGCTGAAGTAATTGTGGAGATATCTAGGGAAAAGATCAAGGCGCCGACTGTTAAAGTGAAGGGAAACTTAAGGATTAGCTGCGCCAAGCCAGATGGAGTCCTAAAGGTGAAGGAAGCATTGCTAAAGGCTAAAGAAGTCAAGACGCCGCCAGGTTCAGAAATCAAAATATATGTTGTATCTCCTCCGCGATATTGCATGGAGGTTATGGCCGCCGACCATAAGGAGGCCAACGCCATTATTGAGGAGGCCGCTAGAAAAGCGATTGAGTTCATAATAAGAGAGGGTGGGCTGGGGAGCTTCGAAAGAGGATAAGTTGTCATGGTCTGGCTGATGATGAGGTGTATTGTCTGCAAAAGGTATACCCTCAACAGAGATCGATGCCCCTCCTGTGGAGGAGCTGTAAAGTCAGCTCATCCAGCGAAATTTTCTCCTGACGACAGATACGCAAAATATAAGGGCATGATGAGGAGAATGAGCCGTGAAGAGAACAGTAATTCTGGAGAAAGAGAAGGTTAACCTAAAAAATCCTGTATTGATAGAAGGGCTGCCTGGGCTCGGACTAGTCGGCAAAATAGTGGTAGAGTACCTTGCGAGGCAGTTAAAAGCCAAGAAGATTGCGGAGCTATACTCCCCACACTTTCCATATTATGCAGTCGTTGACGGGAGGGGTAGCATCAGACTTCCTAGGCTCACATTTTATGGTTTGACCAACGAGATCGGAGATAATGATCTCATTCTACTTACGGGTGACAGTCAAGCACAAACGGTTGAGGGACAGTATGAAGTTGCTGACGAGATCCTGAACTTTGCGGTCAATAAGCAGGCTAGAATCGTAATAACGATAGGCGGATATAGGAAGGAAGATGTGGAGACACCACAAGTATTCGTTTCTTCAACAAATTTGGAACTGTTAAATAGGGCTTTAGATGCGGGTGCCAAGGAAACCTCTATTGGAAATCCAATAGTTGGAACAGCTGGTTTACTCATAGGGCTAGGAAAATTTAGGGGGATAGAAGGCCTCTGTCTTTTAGCAGAAACATCAGGCTATCTGCCAGATCCGAAAGCGGCGAAAAGCATACTCAACGTGTTAAAAAGGCTGCTCAACTTTTCTGCGGATCTTTCGGGATTAGACAGAGAGATTCGCAAAGCTATAGAAATAGAGGAGAAGATGAGAAGGCTGGATGAACAGAGAAGGATCTCTACCCGCGTAAGGCAGAGACTGGAAGAGGAAAAAATAACCTACATCAGCTAGTAAACTCATTACAATGCCACCACTTTTATAAATACGGTTTTAGGACTTAAAACTTAAATATGCCGGGAAATGTGAGATTAATCAGCGCCGCCGAACCGAATGTCATGCGGTTGAGCCGCCGTTCGCATGCGGATCTGCATGCGGACGAGAGCTCAGCCGGTAGAGCAGCGGACTCAAAAATGCGTCTTTGAGGCTGAGGCTGTTAACCCGAAGGTCGACGGTTCGAGTCCGAAGAAGGGAATACGCGTCCCTTCTGGCGAATCCGGCGGCGCCATCTATTTTGCTTTATATATCAATATTGCAAAGCCTGCAGTCGCCAATATAAGCCCTAAAGCAATGAAGATGGGGGCTACATTTCCAGCTGCGCTCTGGTTTATGTATGTATTGTACGCTAATGATGCGCCAATAATCATTAGTGCTAAACCGATTATCTTCTCAATGATGGTTAGTATAACCGTTCTTTCTATGCTCACTTCCCTCACCGCGCCTACTATGTAAGGCCTTTTTTCAAGTATAAGTTTTTCTAGGCTCCAATCTCTTTCAACCTTTCTGGAAGATATTTGTCCACGATATGTGTTAGTCCATAGCGGGAGAAGGCTTCTAGTTCACATTTCTTCCTTATCTTCGAGAATGTTTCAATTTCTCTCTGCCAAAGTTTTTCTTTATATCTAGGGTCAGATCTTAGTTCCCGCAGTCGTTTTAGGTCGATCTCCTTCAGCTCCTCGCTTGGCAGCTTGTATCGCATTATGTCAGAGGCCCAGACACCTGCCCATTTTGCATCAGGCGTCGTTAACTCTCTTAAGTGCGCTGCGTTGGCTGATCCTGAGATTATCACCATTGCTATGTGCATTCCCCATGGATCGGCATCTGTGAATATGTATACGGGCAGCCCGAGTTCTTGGTTAAGCCTTCGAATGAAATATCTTGTAGATCTCGGTGCTTGCCCAGCTGTGTAGATTAGGATGGCATTAAATTTCTCATATACTCTCTCTTCTACGAAACGTGTGAACATGGCGCCCTTCTCGATGACGATAACCTTGTCCGCACTGGTCTTTATGAAGCGTGCGTCCGTTAGCGCTGGGCCTATCATCATGCCGTCAGGATGTGAGGATAAATTCAATTGCCGATTCTCATATCCTGGAACTGTGTACTGGATTATTAAGTCGCCGAATACTGCTGATCGCTCCTCTGGGAAGACGTTGAAGGCTTCACGGGAATGCTCAATCACCGTTTCAAGATCCGTTATTATGTCATCTGATTCCGCCTGGTCCTTGAAGAAGATGTCGTAGGCCTGTGCGGAGTAGTAGACATCTCTTAATGTGCTTGTTTTCCTCTGCTTTAGAAGTTCATTGACAAAGTAGGCCGCCCAAACCATTTGTGTGAATGGGCGGAGATGCGAAATAACCCTTGAGCTTCTCCGAACCTTCTTGTCGCCTAACACGTACTGTCTAAGTTCCGGACTATAGAATATGTTGTCTGTTGATCTGCTTCTCATCTCCACCCAGGGAAATACTCCACCATTAATCTGGCGATAGAATCTCTCGCCTAGCTTCACAAGACTCTTTTGAATCTCATCTTTCCTTTCCAAAACATCTTCTTTGCTAAGACCCGACATTTTCTATCACGCCACCCTTTAATCTGGAAAACATTATTCGCTCATCCCGTCGAGAAATACGTCTATTATTCCTTCCTTATCTGGCTTAGAGGATCTGGCCTGAACTTTAACGAGTTCAAATCTACCCCTAAATGTTTCGTAGAGTTCCGATCCGGGGGTAAGCGTCACCTCAGGAAGAAGCGTTTGCCATCCCCCATCCTTGAATGCAAGAACCCTTAGGTTTACAGAGTTAGTTGGATGCTTATTCCTCGCATGGACGAGGATTGTCTCATAAAGTTTCGAGTCGAAGACATCACTGTCAGCATATTCGCTTGCGGTGACAAAGTCTTTGAATACATGTTGCTGCCTGTAGAGTCTTTCGATGCTGGGTGTCGCGTCGAAACCTGCTAATTTGGTTGAGAAGTCAGCGATCTTTGGGAGATACTTAGCAAATATGTTAACCCTTCTTATCTGTCGTTTAACCCTCTCCTTCCTTGAAAGATAGTATGAGAGCTGCCGGGCAACTTCTCGAATGCCATTCAATATTTCTCTTGCTATTTCAGGCGTATCTGCAAGTATTTCTTTTCCAACAGTCTTATATGGAATCTTTGTGCTGCATAAATGGATCAGAACGGCTACTGGCATACCTGGCAGGACATTATACCTCCTCCAATTCAACGATTTGACTACCCTATAGCAGACATCGGCCGACTCATCGTATACCAGAGGGATCTTATTCGCAAACCTGTAGATTACAATGTCATCTTTAGCTGGAACTTTGCCTCCATAGGCAACCGCAACTTCAACTATAAATGGATGCCCGGAATAGGTTGATGGTTTTCTCTGATGGACAGCTACAAACTCAGGCTCCAACTCCTTAAGAACGCCAGCCCTGAGCAGATCCTCACCTATCGGCGAGAGGCAGCTAGCGTCGGGAGGCAAGAATTCCTCATAGCCCTTCATTTCTTGAACAAGCCGAACTATCTCTTCGGGTCTGAGGTTTTTCGGATTAAGATCTTCCTTTATTCCGGCATGCTTCAAAAATTTTTGCGCTGTCTGTCTTCCCACACGATGGAAATGCGCCTGCATAAAGTCTAGCATATTCGTCTCTTTCGTCGAACGAATCATCCTTTGAAGTGTTTCAACATCGACGCCGTGGGGATGGGGCAGCGTCTCCTTTGGCGGGGGAGGCATTTTGTTCACTGTTCTGTCAAACTTGTAGAGACGCCCTTTGGGGTCAACAAATGTGATGTTAGCGTAGGGGTTTGCGATGGCTGTCTGTTTAAGATATTCTAGAACCTTTGGGGCCGCTTGATAATAATTCCCTTCTAGATGAAATTCAACGACTGTTCCTTGCCAACGATCGCTTGGGCTTCTACCATTCGTATGGATTTTGCGATGCAAGATTATTGGGCGGTTCCTCTCAATGTCTATCATAAACCTATACTCGAAAATCCTTGAGGCCCCAGTACTCGATATGACTGTAACGGGCTTATTCGTCGTGATCTGCCCGTAGAGTATCGCCATTGTTCCGCCGAGACCGAATGTTCCACGGGTCTGCTTCAACTTGTACTTTGAGCTGAAAAGGAACTGTCCAAGAGCCAGCGGCACCTGATGCTCCGGGATTCCTGACCCATTATCCATCACCCTTAAAGTATATACATCACTGTTTTCTCCGGCCCCATCATCAGGCGACAGACGTATATAGATGTCGGGAAGCACATCCTCCCTAGCCGCATCTAAAGAATTCTCTACAAGCTCCCTGATCGCCGTAAAAATTGCTCTGGCCGGATTGGTAAAACCCGCTATCTCTTTATTTCTGTAGAAGAAGTCTGCAGGACTAATCTCCTGGAAAGTCTCGGCTATAGACCTAATCCTCCTTCACAGATTCTTTCAGACGTATAGGCGCTTGGGCCCAACTAGATTTAACTTCCAGTCTCATATTAATCAATTTTCCCTTTAATAATCTCCTTTAAGCATTTTCAGGCGCTGAAATATTTTGACAAGTAGGGAACGAGTAATGTAGATGACCTTATCGATCTCCTGATGAGGATAATTTGATAAGGAATTGATTAGTAGAATTCTCTCCTTTACAATTACTCGCTTTAATTCTCTGCATGCATACAAGTTTTTAATTCACTCTCAATCCCGGTGGGTAGGAGCTTTCCATCGTCCAATATGTTCTCCAAGAATCAAAGTCAACATGTATAAAGTAAGCCCTGATTTTTCAGCCGCTTTGACTACTTTAGTTAACTCTTCTGTTTGCCCCTCCAACAAGTCTACTACGAAAGACTGAACTTTATAGTCTTCATCCGGTAAAAGCACTAGGTCTTTTCTAATTCGTATAGTAATCTAAGGAAAACTCTCTCAGGTTAACCCGGGTCTATTTTTGGACTACTAACCTCCATGGTTCTAGAACTTTTGCTTAAACAGTTTTTATTGGTTTAATAAGCCAGAGACCGTATAGAAGATTCAAGCGGCCTTTATTGTAAACGCCTTGTCAACATATCAAATCCTTTTCTTCACTATCCTGCCATAATTGTAGCCGCCTCTTCTTCAGTTCATGCCTCTCTTTCTGCAGGAACTTATAGACTGTCGAATGTTGGCTTCCCTTAATCAATAGGTCTATTGCGCGTCTCGCCGTCTCCGTCTGCTCGACACCACCTATAATCGACACTGTATGACCGTAGACCGAGATCATCGTCTCCGTCATCTCTTCAAGAATTTTCCGAGTCTTCCCATCCTTACCGATTATTCTGCCCTTTATTCTCCTAATGTCTGAGTCAGACTTTCCGAAGAATTCTCTAAGGTCGATAACCGTGAGGACTGTCTCTTCATCCTCAATCAGCCTGTAAGCGCGTTCCGGCGAGAACCCTCTGCCTATCGCAAGAACAACATCCTTCGCCCTAAAGAGATTAGAAGGGTCTGTTACAGAATCTTTTAGGCTTATTGTTACATCGCCTGACTTACCATCAATCTCCAACCTTACGCCAAGATTTTCCTCAATTTTCTCTTTCACCTCGCCGCCACGCCCTATTAGGACGCCTATCCTTTCATGCGGTATCTTTACGAAGAGCTGAGCCACCTTTAATCCTCCTTAATGCCTCTTCTAGGCTCAGAACGTCAACGCCTATACTTTCGAAGTAACGGTTAAGATTCTCAACATCTCTGATTAAAAACTGTTCTGCTCCGGGATGCTCAAGATTAACCGCCTGCGAAATGTCAAAAAGGACTGGTTTTCCTCCATAAACCATAATGTTGTATTCGCTGAGGTCTCCGTGGACAAGTTTTGCGTCTAAATATAGTTTTCTTACCTGCGAAAGGACTTTTTTGTAGAAGACCTGCGGATTCTTCAGTTTAGACTCTTTAAGGAGTGGGGCCGGGACACCGTTCTCGCCGATAAACTCCATCACGAGGACATTATTTTGTACGGTGAATGGCTTAGGCACGTTTACACCAGCATCATAAGCGTCTGTTAGGTTCTTGAATTCCTTCTTTGCCCATGCATATACTAGGGATCTCGGATCTCTTTTTACATTCTTGAAGCGGGGATCCCCTAGGATATATGGGAGCATTCCCTTCCTGAACTCTCCGGAAACAGTCAAATATATTTTAATGGCCAATTCTTCTCCTTCTGGGCTCTTCCCCCAGTAAAGCCTAGACTCTTTACCCGCTTTCACAACCCCGTATATCTCACCTATTATGCCATGGTTCATCATCTCATAGATGGTCATAAGTGTCGGCTTGTCGAAAACCTCTTCTAGAACCTCGTACTCCTCGCTTCTTTTCTCCTTCATCAATTGGGAAGTCTCATAGGTCTTCTCTTTGCGTTCAAGTCTCTTCCTCAATCTTTCTCTATAAGACGCCTCGGACGCCTCCATTCCCAGCATGGAAAAAATTAGAGTTTCAACAGTCCTATCTTCCTAAGGTACTCAGCTTGCCCCTTGGTGTACCGCCATATAAGATCGCCTCGACTCTCAGACTGGAAGTCCCAGGGTGAAACGAGAACAACATCCCCAACCCTGATCCAAACCCTTCTCTTCATCTTGCCTCTTATCCTACAAACACGTTCGTACCCATCTTGACACTTGACTAGAACCCGATCGTAACCTAAGAGCTTCGTCGCTATGCCCAAGACGTCTGTCTCAGCTGGCATAACGAGTTCCTCAAGGTTCTCTTCGCTTATGACTTTCTTTTTTCCCAAGGGGCCTCGCCTTCCATTTACCTTCCTCTATTTTTGGTCAAACTTGTCTTATAGTTTAATTTTAAAAAAGAGTTGACTGAGACTTAAATACCTATTTATTCGGGTCGAAGGTTGCGAGCCCAACTAATAAAGGAGCAACTCTAATCTATTAGTTCGGCTTCCTAGTTATTTGAGCTGAAATCGTCACCCTGCGTAGGTGTTAGGATTGAGCTATGAGATGTGGACAGAGAAGTATAGGCCTAAGACCCTGGACGATATCGTTAACCAAGAGGAAATCGTCAGCCGTTTAAAGAGTTTCGTCAAGGCCAAGAATGTTCCACATTGCATATTTGCCGGTCCTCCTGGAACTGGAAAGACCACGGCAGCTTTATGCCTGGCGCATGACCTTTACGGAGAGACTTACCGCGACCATATTATGGAGCTTAATGCGAGCGATGACAGGGGCATTAATGTGGTCAGGGAGACTGTCAAAACATTTGCCCGCACCAAATCGATCGGCGAAGTTACCTTCAAGATACTAATCTTGGACGAAGCGGATAACATGACATCAGACGCTCAGCAGGCGTTGAGAAGAACCATGGAGCGATATACTGAGACCGCGCGTTTTATCTTGATCGCAAACTATAGCGGAAAGATAATTGAGCCAATCCAGTCCAGATGCGCGCCCTTCAGATTCACATATCTGTCTCCAGAAGTCATAGCTAAAAGGATCAAATACATCTGCGAAATGGAAGGCATCCAAATTTCCGATGATGGAATTGAAGCTGTTCTCGAAATTGGAGGTGGAGACCTGAGACGGACGATTAATGTTCTTCAAACAGCCTCGTCGGTTGGTAAGCCAATCGACGCCGAAACCGTATATTCAGTGGTAGGCAGGGCCAACCCTTACGATGTTAGGGAGATGATGCTAACCGCCCTTAATGGAGATTTTATTGAGGCTAGAAACAAGCTTAGGGAGATGATACTTAAATACGGTTTGGCTGGCAGCGACATTATAACGCAGATTCACAGCGAGATATATAGATTGAATGTCCCGGACAAATGGAAGGTTAGGCTTGCAGACATAGTAGGCGAAATTGACTATAGACTCATACAGGGATCTAATGAAGAGATTCAGTTAGCTGCACTTTTAGCTAAACTTGTGGAAGTCGGCTATGAAGTGAAGAGAGGACTGTAACTTGCATCTGCCATGGACTGTGAAATATAAGCCTAAGACGCTCACCGAAGTTATTGGGAACGAGGATGCAAAAAGAAAGGTGCTGGAATGGATAAAATCCTGGGAAAGAAATATTCCGAAAAAAAGAGCCCTATTCATATACGGGCCTCCAGGAGTTGGAAAGACAGCCGCTGTTGAGGCGTTAGCAAACGACTTGAACATGGAGCTTGTACAAAGTAACGCCAGCGATTACAGAACGGCTGAGGATGTTGAAAGGTTTGTGGGAAGAGCAGCCCAGCTCGGGACGCTCTTCGGCAAGAGGAGACTCATACTCTTCGACGAAATCGATGGGATCTCAGGCACTGAGGATCGAGGGGGGCTTCATTTGATAACCCAGATCATCAATAAGACATCTTCGCCAATCATAGTGATTGCCAACAATGCTTATGACCAGAGATTTGCAACCTTAAGGAATATGACTGAACTTGTGGAATTTAAGAAGCCAGCCAGAACCGAGATTGAAAAGCATCTAAAAAGAATCTGCAACCTAGAGGGAATAGAGGCTGATGCCTCGGCAATTCGGTTTATTGCTGAGCGGGCCGATGGAGATGTCAGATCAGCCGTCAATGATCTTCAAGCATTAGCCCAAGGCTGGAGAACATTAACTTATGACGACGTATCTTGGCTTGCACCGAGAGACCGAAAAGACGTAATCTTTAATGTGCTCAGAAACATACTCTATGCGAAGGACGTGATTACGGCAAAAAGAGCCGTTGACATGGCTGATGTCGACCCAGATATGCTCTTTGAATGGGTATACGAGAATATACCTTACCATATAAAGGACCCTAAGGAACTTTCATCAGCAATGAACATGATGGCACTCGCGGACATTTATCGGAATAGGATAAGGGCTACCCAGAACTGGTCTCTTATGCGATACTATCTCGACTTCATGACAGCCGGGGTATCCGTAGCATGGAGCAAGAAGGCATCTGGCTGGGTTCCATTTAAGTTTCCAACCCGGATCAGCCAGATGTCATCCTCCAAAGTCGACAGAACAATGCTTGCCGAGATAGGAATGAAAATCCGCAGGAGATGCCATATATCTGCAGCCCGCGCTATAAAAGAGGTTTTACCTTTTCTCAGAATCATATTCAAGAATAATCCCAAAATGGGAAAAGAAATTGCCAATTGGCTGGGTCTGAGTGAAGAGATGATCAATTATATAGCTGGTTGATGAGTTACTACTCAAAACAACTTTTTGCTCTGAGTGAAATGATAGCCAATATGCTAGGCTTCCACGCGGTAGGTTGAGATCTCATTCTTCACGTGCATGAGCCAAAATGTGCCCGACTTCTGGCGCAATAAGATTCTCCACCGCTATTGAAACAGCTTGTGGGGAGCCGGGAATACAAAATATAACCTTCTTCGACGAGACTCCTGCTAACGCCCTGCTCAAAATCGCGGCTGAGCCGATGGCGTCATAGCTTAAGCGTCTAAATATCTCCCCGAACCCTTCCAACTCCTTATCTAGGACAAGTCTTACTGCTTCGATCGTTACGTCTCTAGGCGAGATTCCTGTTCCACCGCAAGTGATTATTGCGTCTACTTTCCGAGATTTTAAGGCCTTAAGAACCGCTCGCTGAATCTGCTCCCGATCATCTGGCAGAACTTTACGTGAAACTATCCTGTGACCGTGTCTTCTTAGAATCTGGATTATCAGATCCCCTGATTCATCTTCAGGGAGCTCTCCCCTCATTAGTTTCTCATATCGCGAAGAACTGCAGATTAGTATACAAAAGTTTACAGTCTTGGGAGCCTCAAATTTGTGTTTCTCAGAGACAGCGCTCAAGACTTATTCCTTCATTTTTCGCGTGACCCGTATTTCTTGGATTGATGTTAAAGGGTACTGTCCCATCATATCTTTTTCGTACTGTTTTGTCATATCCCAGACGGTCAGCAGTGCTATTGCTGTTGCGACCAACGCCTCCATCTCAACTCCAGTCTTAGCATTAGTCTTCACAGTAGACTCCACCTCAACAGTGGTGTCATCCACAATACTAACCTTCACATCGACGTTTGTTAAGGGAATTGGATGGCAGAGGGGAATTAGGGAGCTAGTCTTCTTGGCCGCCAAAATCCCCGATATTCTTGCGACATAGAGCGGGTCTCCCTTCTCTATTTTTCCCTCTCTAATCAGGTTAATAGTTTCAGGCCTAAGCTTTATTTGCCCCTTCGCCGCAGCCTCTCTGAAAATTTCAGGCTTATGCGTAATGTCCACCATCATAGCAATGTACACCGTAAACGAGTCTATGATTCTTCATTATCTCTGACTAAGGAATGCTCAAAGTTCTGCGATTTATCTTTCTGCTCCCCGGACATTGGTATGAACTTTGGAACCTCATCCGGTGACGCTGGCCTAAATTTCGATATCTCCCCGATAGCTTGGTTTAAGCTGAACCTCAGATCTCCAATGGCACGCTCATGAGCTTTCAGTGAAACTTCTAATCTTTCTATGGATTTTCTTAGATCCATGAGTCTAGCATGCGCAACTTCAGGAATAGCAATCGCGGACAGAAATTCCTTGGAATCGTAAACTTCCCTTAATTGAAGAATTGCGGAGATGCACTCAGAAGGATGCTCCTTAATCTCCTTAGCCAGCTCCAGAAACTCTGATGCACCAGCAATCGCCGATCTCAAATCTTCAAGATCAAGTTTAGCATCCTCAGAAGAAATAGCAGATTTAACCGAATCCACGAAATCTCTTATATCCTGAAGCAAATTGCTCATCTGCTTCTTGATCGTCGATGCCCTTTCAGGTTTTAAAGTAAGCATGAAGTCACCCAGCCTCAAAGCGACATTTTGAAGGGACTGCACACTTTTTTCAATCTCTCCCCAAAATTCCGGTAAGGAAGACCCTTCCACCGCGACCCTGCCCGCAACATCAGAGGCGATCTTTTGCAGCATCCCCTCAAATTCATCAAGCGTTTGATGAAAGTCCTCAATCCGCATAAGATTACACCAGTATAATTCTAGCCAATTTTAGAATAACCATTAAGGGTTAATTAATCTTGCCTTACCAGAATGAAACCGGTGCTATATATTTTCAAAATAAATGCAGAGAAATTGCGCTTTTGTTTAGCCAAACTAATCAAAGTATGACTTCTATGGATTACAGGTCCGGTCGCCGCTTTACGAGGTTACTGTGACTGATCTCCAGTACCAAAACAAAGACTGTGTCTTTCACTTGACGAAACCTCAGCTTTCTAAGGGTTTGGCGTCCAGTTTAACCCCCCTCCCAAAATTCACAGAGGGCTTATAACTAGGATGCAGAGAAAATATTATCCGCTGATCCACTAAGGTGTGACCTGCTCCGGTAAAGTGGATCTGCGGACAGACCATTCAATCTGGAGGAGCCGGGTGCATCTTTATATGGGTTTCCTTGCTGAAAGGCTTAGGAGACATACCTCTGACCTAGCCTCCCTGCTCACTAGCCGCATAAGTGAGCTTAGAAGCCGTCCGGGTCTAACCCTCTGTATTAAGCCGCTCGCTACTTCGAACCCTAAGCCCGTCTTCTTTGAGCCGGGCGAGTATGTGGCGGTTGGTATCGACGGCTCTATGGACTATGATGAGTTGCTGGAAATGCTTCTTTTCTACGTCTGCGCCACAGGATTTAGATGCGAGTTCAATATTGGTGATAGAGTTGACTTCAGCCTCGACCATGTAAGAAGGGATGAGCGGTTAGCGGCGTCCGCCTCGGTTCCGCTGTGGACAGAAGATCTATTCTACGTCACCGACGAGTCAAGCTCAACGGAATATGACTTGGCAAGGACGGCTGAGCGAATCCCATATGCAATGATGACTATGGCTGAGCTGTCACTTGCCCTCAAGGCTATAGAGGATGATGATGTGCGGCTACT
Organism: Candidatus Bathyarchaeota archaeon; assembly: GCA_025059045.1. NCBI lineage: Archaea > Thermoproteati > Candidatus Bathyarchaeota > Candidatus Bathyarchaeota archaeon. The sequence continues at coordinate 41,877 of JANXEA010000014.1, forward strand.
CTTCATGGATAGGCCTCTGCATGGAACCTTCGGACCCTTGGCCCGCGACTTCAGGCATTGGTTGGATAGAAAAAGATCTATCCTGCTTGGTATGAAGACAAGCCATGGTCCCTTAACCTACTTGGACCTCTGTCTAGCCTTCGTCTTAGGGTCTGGCGAAAACTGGGTTCCGAAGAGAAGAGGTTACTACCCATTCGCCGCGGTCCAGAAACTCATGCAAATTGGCAGGCTTACGGCGAAAGATCTTCTCGCCGAATTGAGCGTTCCTGAAAAGAGTAGAAAATATGTCCTTAGGGGTCTGCTTAAGCTGCATAAATCCTCAGAGGATGGACTGTTCACAGAGGATTTCAACCTGGAAGATGAGAACTCAGTTCTGGAGCTTAAGAGCCATGTCAGAAATTATTGGCTGAGAGCAAGGGAGGCTGCATGGTCAGTGGTTGAGAGAATCTTTAGCTCAAATGAGCATCCACTGATGCTTAACGAAGGAAAATCCTGGCTGACAGTTCTAGACTTAAATGTGATAAATGTGCTGCTCATCCATATGCTGAGGGAGGAAGCCATAAGGAGAAGGGTTCTGGTCATAGGAATAGCCAAGGACACATCTGCATCCGACTATATTAGGGCTGTAATCCCATATGCAAGGTTTAGGGGCACAATATCAATGGAAGAGAAGCTTCCAAACCTAAGACATGACAGGGCCTTCCTAACGATCCTTAGCAGCACGAATCCTGAAACCTTTTCCGTCCCATGGCGGACCATAAGCTACGACTCATGCTTCGCAACAATGATCGAGGGTGATGGGAACATTGTGTTAAAGGCGGCGAGGAGGAGGATAGCCGTGGAGAGACAGTTTGTGAAAGGCTACTTCCAGATTAGACAGTTCAAATCAGATGAGGCGGTCAGGTCTCCGGCATTCATGTATGACAGGTTCTACATTCCAGAAGTGGATGAAGACTTCACTGCCGAGATCACAGCCACTGAAGGCGACCGTGAGACCTTGATCCAACCATACTGGGAAGGGGAAGATGAGAATCCACTCGACTCATTTATTCTCCAGATTCTATCCAAATGCGATAATCCGGAGGTCTTGGAGGCAGTTGGTCATAATCAACTATTATACCTTGCAGACAAAGCCGTGAAGAACGAGGTCAAGATGATGAGGGGTCTATTAAGGGGTGTCGCAGACCTTGAACTCGGAACTCTCTCGAGAAAACAAAAGATCTTTACAATAGCACGTAGATTTAGGGACATAAGGCGTGAGACCGAGGGCGCGAGGGAAAGAACCTTATCGGAGGGAGAGAACATTTGAGACAGATCTTCGACGACATGGATGGAGCATTCCAAGCGCGTTTAAGGGCTCACAGAACCTCGACTAGAACGTCGAGAACAGGAGAAGGCGAGTTGACGGTTACAAGTCAGGTCGCTGTTGCAGAAGCATCGTTCAGCCTCTCTGTTCTAGATAGGCTTCATGAGCCCAGCTTCATAGCCTTCAGAAGACCAACAATTAGTGGCGAGACCTTCATCATCTATGAAGTTGTCGCTGTTAGACCAATGCACTACCAAATGTTAGGCATGGATGTATCAGTCCCAAAGGTGATAAGGAAGGAGTTTTTAGAGACCATCAATCAGGGCTGGAAGGCAAGCGAAGAAACATGGATCGACATAATTGCAGTCCCAACAAACTATAGGCTCAACATTCAAGGCGGCGATATAACCTTTGAAAGATCAAACCTAACACCGCTCGTAGGAAGCGACGCGCATATCCTCTCAAAAGAGACTGTTAAGGAGTTTTTGTGTGTTGAGGGAGGTGTCGATGTCGGAACACTGATAGGATTCGATCTGCCACTAACCGTTAAGATCTCTGAAATGGTGCGATATCACACTGGAATATTCGGCTTCACCGGATGTGGAAAATCAAATCTCAGCTCAATACTGCTTAGAAAGTCATTAGACGCAATAACCAATCTATCAGTCGTCATCTTCGATGTTGCTGGGGAATACCTAATACATCTCCTAGACCTAGCCCCAAGATTCTTCTCCACAGAGGACTTGGGCGAGGACGTGGACAGGATTCTGGATTCACAGGCGATCCCAGAGACATTGGAAATGAAGATTGACAGGCATATAATTGCACAAGCAATCAGGAAACTAGTCCAGCAGGGAAGGGTGCAGAAGCTATCGCTTTCATATCCGATGGAGTATATACCCTTAACGTTGGGTCATATATTGGGCTTAATTGGCTCGATAGCGAGAGGTAGGAGCAAGGAATCGATCCAAGGGACGATCGCTCTCAACAGACTTAATATCTTTGCCTCGAAGAAGGGATATCGCGAGGAGACGAGACTGGAAGAAATCGCGGATGACATTGAAGCTAAGGACGAACTAAAAAGAATACTTGAGGATTTCTCAGCAACCATTCATCATTTATCCGGAACAGTTAAAGATATACAGGCCATACTCAGGGCCCTTGAAGAAGAAATCGATGAGGATAAGGACGTCAGCAACGGTGGAGGCATCAAAAACCCTGAATGGCTGGCTACCAAAGTAGCGATTGAAGATTTTAGAGGCATAAACGTCGTTTATGCGCCGGAACCTGTAGATGCTAGAGAGATCGTGAGCAGATTCGTAGATCGTCTTCTTTGGTTAAAGAAGACTAGGGGTGTTGGGAGAACTGTGCTTACCGTGCTTGATGAAGCACAGGAATTCATACCTGACAGGACGAGGAAGGATGACTATACGGAACAGTCTAACTTGGCGGTTGAGAGGCTTCTGCGCCAGGGAAGAAAATATAGGGCTAACTGCTGGATCTGCAGCCAACGGGTTGCGCATTTGAACGTGAATGCACTTCAGCAGCTGCATAGCTACTTTGTAAGCGTGCTTCCGAGATTTTATGATAGGATGGTTATCGCAGATGCGTTCAGCCTCAGTTATGACCTGCTTGACAGGACAACGGAACTAGACATAGGCGAATGGCTGTTTGTCTCTTATAAGGCGACAAAGCAGAGGAACGTCCCAGCCTTCGTCAAGACCCCTAACAATGAAGATATTGTCTCCGAAAATCTTCTTCGAGAATTCGCGTCATAAATGGACGTTTGAGTAAGGATCTGCAGCGGACAGGTTATGCTGTTTGCATTGAGTCGAGGTCGTCTAATCTCGTAACTACCAGCGCTAAATCCCCAGTTTCCCGAAATCTATTAAATAGGTGGATGAGGGCGCCAGGGCTCGAGTCATAACGTCCTCCGCCACGCCTCTACTTTCCTCAGGATTGTACATTGCCTCAACAAGCCTATCAAAGTCTAAATTATTGATTCTCTCGCAGCCAGCTCGAAGTGCGTTGATATTTAGCACAAGAGCTCTTTCAACAGGCATCCTTTCAGGATTGATGTCTATCCCAAATCTGCCTCTGTAACCGTACATCTTTAGGACGAGGAGCGCCGCGTACATCTGATCCAAGCCCAGAACGCCAACATTCAGGTCTTGATCATAGTTTCCGAGCGGCTGGCTATTCCAGTGGGTGTGAGCGAGTCTTCCCTCTCTAAGTATAGATGCAAGAGCGTATGCAAGCTCCTCATGGCCCATAAGAATATGACCGACCTCCGGGTTTAGGCATACAAGGCTATGTCCTTCTCCCAATATCTTTTTATTTTCCTCAGAAGTTAATAGGGATTCAACATTCCTCGCCATGAGAATGCCGTTTGCAGTATTCCTATAGATATTGTTTCCTCTAGGCTCATACGGTTTAGGTTCAATTGCCACCCTGACGCCTGGTACGGCATCCATTGCCTCCGCCAATCCTCTCTCGAAGTTCTCCCACATCAGATAGAACTCTGTTCCGATAGGGTTTTCATATCCATCGATACCTGGCCAGACGACGCAGAACTCGGTATTCAATTCCTTATTCATCTGGAGCGCTCTTATCGTACGGTCAATGGCTTTCCTCCTTACAGCCGGATTCATATTTGAGAGGGAGCCGAACTCGAAGGTCTTCTCATAGAAAAGGTTCGGTATAACCGTCACGAGATTTATGCCTGTCTCCCTTCTAAGGGCCTTATATTCGTCAATGGTCTCCTCATTGACCTCGTTTGGATAATGAGCCTCCAAACCGAAGCTAGAGTCGATGACACCCATATCATAAAGTGAGGCAACCTTCATCAGCACATCTTGAATAGAGCCTCGCTCTATATAGGCCTCATGGAAACGGCCCCCACCCGGGTAGAAGTACCATACACCAGCAGAGAAACGCGGCTCAAGATTGAAACTCTTCAGATGTTTAAGCATCTCATCTCTAGTCTTCACTTTCTTCTGGTCACGAAGATCAACCAAAACCATTTTTGATCAAGATTTACAGAATGCCGAATCATAAGATAAGACTTTTGCAGAGTTGGTGGAGAACAGCAAGGTTCTTATTGGAGACACTCCATCCATTAAAGGCGCTTTTGATCCGAAGCCTCACTTGCAGATACTACCTCTGCGCCCATAAGTTGGCCTATCTGAATCTCGTAGAGTTTAGCGTATAGTCCACCCTTAGACAAGAGTTCTTCATGAGTTCCTTCCTCGACTATCTTCCCCTTATCGATAACTATGACCCTGTCGGCTAGAAAGGTTGTAGATAGTCTATGCGCGATTATGATGCATGTCCTCCCTTTAAGAAGCTTCTTTAATGCCTCCTGTAATATGCTCTCTGTATAGGGATCGACGCTGCTTGTCGCTTCGTCTAAGATAACTATCTTAGGCTGTCTTACAAGGGTTCTCGTTATATTTATAAGTTGTCTCTGTCCCACAGAAAGGTTTGCACCGCCTTCAGTGACGATTGTCTTTAACCCTTCAGGCAGGGAGTTTAGGAGTGGTTCCAAACCAAGACTATGAATAACCTCTATAATTTCATCCTCAGTCGCATCTGGCTTCCCATAGCGAATATTCTCTAGAACCGTATCCCGGAATAGCACAGGCTCCTGCGGGACTAATGATAATTGGCGTCTAAGCGACTTCAGTCTCATCTTCCTAACATCAACTCCATCTATGAGTATGCGACCCTTTTGCGGATCATATAACCTAAGCACAAGGTTCGCGAGGGTTGTTTTTCCCGCTCCGGTCGGCCCGACAACTGCAAGTATCTCTCCAGGCTTGATATGGAGGTTGAACCCATCAAATACCTTGGTCCCATTATATCCGAAGGTTACGTTCTCAATTCCTATTTCGCCATTCTTAATTTCTAGGTCAACCGCGTCCTCAGCCTCTGTAACCTTCGGCTTCGCCTCAAGATAATCAAATATTCTCTCCGCAGCAGCTAGGGCTGATTGGAGCATGTTATAGTAAATTGTCAAGGTTATTATCGGGTTGAAGAACATCTCGACGTAGCTGTAGAAGGCTATAAGCGTCCCAATAGTTGTCTCGTTGTTGATGACTAAGTAGCCGCCGTAAAATATGAGCAGGGCTATAGTAGCAGCCCTTATCAGGCTTAGTACTGGGCGAGTTAGAGCCATAACCAGGGTTGCCCTAAGATTTGCACGCATCGTCTCATAGCTGACCCTCTCAAAACGTCTAAGGTTCTCGCCTCCCCTCTCAGAGAAGGATTGAGAGACCTTCATCCCAGCAACCGTTTGTTCAATATTTGATGTCAGCTCGCCGACCTTAGCGCGAACCTCCCGATATGCTCTATAGCTCCTTCGAGCCAAGAAAATGACTGAGACAACGATAAGCGGTATAAGCGACAATGTCACCAGTGTAAGATTTATGTTCAAGCTTAACATGGCTACCAGCGCACCGATTATCGTCAACGTGTTAAAAACGGCGTCGATGAAGCCTGTCGTAGCGGTCTGACCGACAGATTCCACGTCGCTTGTGAATCTGGATATAACCTGGCCAGCTGGCATCGTTGAGAAGAAAGAATAATCTAGCTCCACAGAATGGGCAAACAGCATTGACCGCAAATCGTAAAGTAGCCTTTGAGTTAACCACGCGATACTGTAGCTTCTCAGAATACCTAAGGCCCAGCCGCAGAGAGATATGACTGCGACGAGAATCGAATAGAAGATCAAGGCATCAATATTCCTCGCCATTATTCCGTCGTCGACGATGCGCTTTCCAAAGTACGGTCCTATCACATTCAGAATCAGGACGGCTGAGGCGACAACAGTGAAGAGCATCACTTTTATCTTATACCTCCAGATAAGCCTAAGGAGCTTCGCCATTATCTTAGAGGGGGGACTCTTAGGTTTGCCCTCTCCGCCCTCACGCGCATACCTGCCTATCATCCACCCCAATGTCTACTTAACCTCCCGTCTCTCCTGATGTGCGAACTGTGCATTGTAGATTCTCGCATATACGCCTCCAAGCCGCATGAGATCTTCATGAGTCCCATCTTCGACTACCTTGCCATTATCCATGACAATTATCCTGTCGGCTAGCTTGAGTGTTGAAAGCCTCTGGGTCACAATGAATGTTGTTCTCCCTTCTATGAGCTTTTTCAGCGCCTCAACTACCGTAGCTTCGGTCTCGGCGTCAAGGTTAGAAGTTGGATCATCAAGTATTAGGATCCTTGGATTCAATATAAGCGTCCTTGCTATTGAGAGCCTCTGTCTCTGCCCTCCGGAGAGTGTTACGCCTCTCTCCGCCACGTCTGTCTCATAGCCTTTAGGCAAACTTTCTATGAATTCATGTATGCCAGCTGCCTTAGCGGCTTCGACAACCTCGCTCATAGAGGCGCCTGGCTTCCCATATGTTATATTATCCTTTACTGTGCCAGCGAAGAGCAACACATCCTGATGAACTATGCCAATATTCCTTCTGAGAGACTTGACCTTAACATTCCTGACGTCTACACCATCTATCAGTATGCGCCCCTTTTGAGGATCATAAAATCTGGGTATCATTTTTATCAGCGTCGACTTGCCAGAGCCTGTAGGTCCGACTATCGCAACCTTCTCACCTGGTTTTACGTCAAGATTAACGTCCACCAAAACGGGTTTGCTTGCATCATACCCGAATGTAACATCCTCAAATCTTACATGGCCCCTCACATCCCTAAGATCGAGTGCATCAGGCTCCTCCTTAACCTCAGGCTCCATATCCATTATGTCAAATATCCTTGAAGCTGATACAGATGCCCTCTGATAATCAAGAACAAAGAACCCTAGACCAACAAGAGGTCTGTTAAGCATGGCTAGGTAGAGAAGGAATGCTGCGATGTCTCCTATACTCATGATCCCTGCAATAGCCCTTGAACCGCCATATAGAAATACTGAGACCTGGATGGCGGCTGATATTAGACCGATTGACGGCCATGAGACCGAAGCGTACTTTTGAAAACGCATATTCAAACCGTAAATTTTGTCTAGATTAGCTTTGAATGTCTTCTCGAAAATGTCCTCCACCGCCAAGGCCTTCAAAACTTTGACTGTAGAGGTATATTCTTGGACAGTGCTGTTGAATTGGCTCATGGCTATCCAGTTCTCTTCAAGAATCGGGAAGACCTTACGATTGAAGAGAATTGCGACCAACGCCAGCAGGGGGATAAGAGACATCGCGACAATTGTCAACTCCACATTTATGCTTAGCAGTATGTAAACGGCTATTGTCGACGAGAAAACCGCGTCCAAAAGCGGCATAGTTGCAAAGCTTATGAAACGATTCAGGTTGTCCATATCATTTGTTACCCTCACAATTATCTCGCCGATCTCAGCTCGATCATAGAAGCCGTACGAAAGCTCATGAAGATGCTTGTATAGGTCTAATCTTAGGCGATATATTGTTCTCTGCGCTATAAGCTCGAAAATGTAACGTACAAAAAAAGCCGCCACACCCTCAAGGAAAGTTAATAGAATAACCAGCAATGAAAGGGGCAAAAGCTTACTGGGATCATACGCAACGACAGAATTAAGAAGATCTCGAACATACCAGGGGATCATCATGGCCAGACATGTAGAAGCAAGCATCAGGGCAAGACCTAGCGTGAGAAACCTCCAGCCACTAACAACGTAGCTGAAAACCCTTAGTATAGATGATCTGGCCATTCTCCATCTCCGCTTGGACCCCGTCTATGGGCGATTTGATGCGAATAGCTTGGCGCCGATATAAAAGTTTTTCAGAATAAGCACACATTGCTATAGATCTTTAGTCCCCTTCCTTCACTCTCCAGATAGATAAGAGATAGCATTAAAAATGCGACTAGACGTTGAAGAAGACTTTTCAAGCCTAAAACCCAGCGAATACTTACATATAAACCCTCACTGGTTCACCGAGCATTCCTATATCAACACCCATTATTCCCGGTCCATGATATCTTGATGGTATCCGTCTGGAACGCGTGATTTTCGTTCCGCCTCTTTTAACGAGCTTATCCCTCAATAGTAAATCAGAATCAAGGTCTGCAAACCTAATGTTCTTTAATGCGGCTGCCAGGTGGGTCGCAGCCGCTATCCCAACCTCAGATTCTCCTGTGCATCCAATCATGCATGGTATGTCAGCAGCCTCTGTTATCGCCGCTATCTTCCTAGCTTTAGCTATACCTCCGCACTTCATCAGTTTTATGTTTATCATGTCTGCCGCCTCGAGTTCTATTACCCGTAATGCATCTTCAGCTGAGCATACACTCTCGTCGGCCATTATTGGAATAGGGGATTTGCGCCTAACTTCAACCATGCCTTCTAGATCCTCAGGCGGAACTGGCTGCTCTGCGAACTGGATGTTGAACCTCTCAATTCTGTTTAGAACCTCTACTGCCTGTTTTGGAGTCCAGCCCCCATTTGCATCAATTCTAAGCTGCAAATCTTCGCCCACCGCCTCCCTGATAAGTCTAATTCGCTCAACATCCTCGGTAGGGTTAACTCCAACTTTAACCTTTAAGACATTGAACCCGCTTCTAACGGCTTTGATGGCGTCCTTAGCCATCTCTTGAGGCTGCCTTATCCCCAGAGTAATATCCGTTAAGACTTCGGTTCTGTAACCTCCCAAGAGCATGAAAAGCGGCTTCCCAACAGTCTTACCGAAAATATCATGCAATGCCATATCGACCGCCGCCTTCGCCGCAGGGTTCCTGGCAACCGTCGAATCCATCATATCTAGAGTCCATTCAATCCTCAGTGGGCATGCGCCTATCATCTTCGGAGCTAAGAGATCCAGGGTCTGGATTACGGTCTCCGGGGTCTCGCCGGTAAGTCTCCTTGAAGGCGAAGCCTCACCCCAGCCAACAACGCGATAGTCAGTAACAATCTTTACGATTATGTTTTTGCTCATGTATGCGGTTCCAGGTGCAATTCTGAAAGGTTCACGGTAATCTAGGGAAACATTGTAAACCTCGATGCGTTGAATCCCCAAATCTGGCACCTACGAAGCACAAAACACTCATCTTTATTCTATATGTACTGATTAAAAGCTTTGTATACTCATAGAGGCGGAGGCATTTTAGGATGGTGGTGTTAATAATAGGAATATGGGTATGTTCTAGAACCTTCGAAAAGATTATATCTGACACGTTGGCATTAGAGAGGTTAAATTCGCCGAAAAAGGGTTCCGCCGTTCCATCTAACTGGTGCATGTAATGAGCGTTGCGAAACCAGTGGTCGAGTATGTCAACGCCATTAAGACCGAGAAGAGCTTATCCGCATCATTAGACACTTTCAAAAGGCTTATCAAATACCAGAAGCCTTACACTCACTTTCTGATTCTCATAGCCGCCCTTTCCGTTCTAAGATCTTACCTTTTCACACTCGAACCACTCTACACTTCACAGATTATTGACTTGGTAGTTATAGGCGGGAATGTAGGTGTACTACCTGTCCTCATACTTAAAATATTGATCGCCGTAGTCTCATTCGGCATCGTAAACTTCTTGATAACATATCTCCATGGCTACTCGGCGCAACTAGTTATCAGAGACCTTAGATCCGACTACTATTATTCGTTGCAGGACAAGTCATTCAGGTTTTATGACTCAGTCGCTGTGGGCGATCTGGTTTCCCGTGCCACGATGGATCTCCAGCCAGTTGAAGGCTTTCTAAGGTCTTGGGTTGGAACCCTAGGTAATGCTGTATTCACCGTAATCATCGTCTTTGGGACTATGTATTCTATAAGTCCAATTATGAGTATAATGTCAATTGTTCCCATGATCCTGGTATTCTACTTTACAAGTCAACTCTGGATGAAGACGATGCCGCTCTTCAGGAAAATGATGCTCATCTTGGGAAGACTCGGTGCGTATATACAGCAGAATATTATTGGAATGAGGGTTGTTCGGATTTTCCAAAGAGAAAAAGAGATGGAGGAAGGGTTTAAGCAGGTTGAGGAGGTCTATGTCAACACTGCCATCACGGCAGGGAGAATCCAATCTATTTATGCCCCATCCCCGCAGGCGATACTAACACTCGGAATAGTCATGATCTACCTTTACGGAGGAAACATGATAGCTTCTCCAGGGCGCCTGTTGACCATAGGCGAGCTTACCCTTTTTTCAAGGTATATGATGAGGTTGAGTTTTCCTCTTCGCGATCTAGGTCAGCTTGTCGGGACCTGGATAAACGCTTCAGCTGGCCTTGAAAGAATCTATGAAATTATGGATCTACCGGTGGATGTTAAAGACGAATTCAACGCGCAAGATATCTCCATCAAGTATGGCGAAGTCGTATTTGAGAATGTAACCTTCGGATATGACAAGAATAGACCTGTACTTAAGAAAATAAGTTTCAAGGTTAAGCCCGGAGAGAAAATAGCCATTCTAGGTGCAACTGGATCTGGAAAAACTACGCTAGTCTACCTAATTCCAAGATTTTATGACGTTGACTCTGGAAGTATAATTATTGACGGGGTCAACGTGAAGAAGTTTAAATTGTCCTCGCTGAGAAGGCAGATAGGCTTAGTTCTACAGGACGTCTTCATATTCACTGGAACCATTAGAGATAACATCGCATTTGGGAACCCAAACGCCTCAATGGACTCTATCATCAGAGCTGCAAAACTGGCCAGGATCCACGACTTTATCGAGTCGCTGCCAGAGGGATACAATACCATAGTTGGAGAGAGAGGGGTAACCCTGTCTGGCGGTCAGAGACAGAGAATAACAATTGCCAGAGCGTTATTAACTGATCCTAAAATCCTCATACTTGACGATTCATTATCATTCGTGGATGCTAAAACCGAGCAGGAGATTCAGGAAGCCATAGAGGAGGCTATGAAGGGAAGGACATGCTTCATAATTGCGCAGAGACTTTCCACGATAAAGAATGCCGACAGGATAATGGTTCTCGATGACGGTGAGATCGTCGAGTTTGGAACTCACGAAGAACTATTGGCGAAGGGAGGTATCTACAAAAAGATTTATGAGACTCAGTTCCTTGAAAAGGCGCCTCCTGAAATCTTAGAGAGGGAGATAACTGTACATGTCTAGCCCGTTCGGCGTCTTCTCGAAAGCTGAGGAGACAAGAAAAAGGACTGTTCCGGACAGGGTACTGATCCTGCGAATGTATGATTACGCTAAACCTTACAGGAGAAACTTAGCGGTTGGCGCGATAACCATAGTTCTAACAGCACTCACAGGGCTACTTTCACCTTACCTGCACAAGGTTGCGATAGACCAGATTATTCAGCCTGGAAACCTTATTGGTTTCCTCTGGTGGGTCCCCCTATTCATCCTTGTTACCCTAGCTAACTTCTTCTTCCAATATATTCAGCTCTTTCAGATGAGAATAGTAGGCGAAAAGGTTGTCGCTAGGATGAGAGACGAAATGATCCACAAGCTGCAGATAATCTCTCTAAGATACTTCTCAGAGGGCGAGATTGGGAGAATTCTCTCGAGGCCTGTGAATGACGCCAACACTGTCAGAATCTTCCTGAGAATGGGCCTGACAAGCATAATCCAGGATACGGCTTCCATATTAGGCGCTTTGATCATAATATTCTCTTTGAATGTGAAGCTCGCCCTGCTTGCGGTCGCCGTTCTACCGTTTGCCGTGACGTTGGCTTGGCTTCTCGGAAAAGTCTCCAGGGCAGCCTATAGAGACATGCTCTCAACCCTAGGAGGCCTAACATCAAGGATTCAAGAAAACCTATCAGGCATGAAGGTGATTAAATCGTTCGTTCAGGAGGAGAATGCCCTTGAAGAGTTTTCTACCGTCCAAGACAAGACTGTAAAGGCGAGTTTAAGGACCATAAGAATCTCAGCCGCTTACCAGCCGATCATACTCTACCTGAGGATAGCTGGGACAGCCTTGATCCTCTGGTATGGATCGCTAATGGTTTTAGGAGGAGAGATCACCGTAGGAACACTGGTAGCATTCATTGAATACCAGTTCTCATACTTCATGCCTCTAGTCGATTTGGTTTCCGTATACGACCAATACCAGTCCGCGATGGCCGCTATAGAAAGGATGTTCGATCTTATAGACACGAATGTTGAAGTTGGGGAAGCCCCGCCCGAGGAAGCCATAGAAATAAGCAGCATTGAAGAAGTCACATTCGAAAATGTCACATTTGGATATGACCCGAGGATACCAGTCGTCAAGAATGTAAGTTTCAGCCTTAAAAAACCTTATAAGCTGGCGATAGTCGGCCCCACAGGCGCAGGTAAGAGCACAATAATTAACCTCTTAGCGAGATTCTATGATCCGCTCGAAGGCAGAATATTAATCAATGGCTATGACCTAAGGAAGATTAAGATTTCATCTCTCCGCGATAAGATGAAGATAGTTCTTCAGGACTCATTCCTATTTCCAATGAGCGTAAAGGACAATATAAGGTTTGGAAATCCAGAGGCTTCGGATGAAGAGGTCGTTGAAGCAGCGAAAGCTGTCGGAGCGCATGAGTTTATAATGAAACTTCCCGGCGGATACGACTATATCATACAGGAAGGCTCCTCGAATATCTCGATCGGACAGAGACAACTCATAAGCTTTGCAAGGACGCTTCTAATGAACCCTCAGCTGCTGATCCTCGACGAAGCAACATCAAGTATAGACCCCTACACTGAGCTTGTGGTTCAGAACGCCCTAAAGAAGCTTCTTGAGAATAGGCTTGCCATAATAATAGCACATAGACTCTCAACCATAAGGCTCTGCAATGAGATCATTGTTTTAGATCAAGGCAGAGTAGTAGAAAGGGGGACGCATAAGGAACTTATGGAGAAGGGCGGGATATACAGTGCTTTCTACCGGATGCAATTCAAAGAGGAGAAGGGTCTGGAGATCGCGGCTAGAATTGGTTAGTAAAAGAACGGTGGAAAGCCTTCACGTTTGAGACGGTAATCTCCTCAAGTATCGTCCTTAAAAATTTCTAAGTACTGGGGGACAACATCAGCCATGAAGGCTCTCATTCCCTCAAACGTCTTGTAATGCCTAACCATATCTCTTATCACATAGAATGGAAGTGTTACAACGTCGACTCCTATTTCAGCCATCTCTCTCACTTGCCTCGCATTTCTCATGCTCGCCGCTATCACTTGCGTCTTGTAGCCATAATTTCTATATATCTTGACGATCTTTGCTACTAGATCAACGCTGCCTAGAACACCGTTATCCTGGGTCTCATCAATAAGTCTTCTAACCTCTTTGTCTCCTAGGGCCTCTGCTGGGGACCCAAAAATTTTGAGACGCTCGCCCACCTTTTTCATCCTAAAAGCTTTTACTGTCTCATGGTCGAAATAATCTTCTTTCTTGAAATCCAGACCCATTTTTTTGCGGATATAGTCGTCGATTCTCCCCGCAAATGGGCTTGCGTAGGTTGCGCCTGCCTTTGCTGCAAGTATCGCCTGTTCAGGAGTCATGATCAAAGTGCAATTTGTAGGTATACTCATTTTGCTGAGCTCTCTTATAGCAATTAACCCGTCGAAATCAAGATCCTCATCTTGAAGACCTGGATTAATGGGTATCTTTATGACTACATGTCCGTATGGACTGAATTTCTCATATAATATTCTTGCCTGGTTGATCATTTCCTCAGCCCTTGTCGCCGTCACCTCGAGACTTACTGGACCTGGAACAGTTCTCAAGATTTCCTTGATATATTCTTCCACCGCGATTTTTCCTTTCCTATTCTCAACAGCTTTCTTGATGAGTGTGGGGTTGGTTGTCGCCCCATCAATCACCCCCCAAGCCACAGCCTTCCTGATTTCCTCTATCTCAGCCGTGTCTATGAAGATTTTCAAATCTTCTTCTCCCTTCCCAATGTATTCACCTAAATCATCCATAAATCCTGACCCTTATACTCATAGGTTTTTATGAAAGCGTCTTCCAGCTCTATCCCTAGACCCGGCTTATCAGGAACCTTGATGTATCCATCCTCAACAGTTATTGGTCTCGATGTAAGGTTACTCATCAGCGGGTTAAATGTGCAATCATACTCAACAATCGGGCAATTGGATGTGGATGCCGAGAAATGGATGGTTGCAGCTAATGACACTGAGCTGCTGAAGCAATGCGGTATAACCGGCACATTCCAGACCGAAGCCATAGCCGCGATCTTCTTGCATTCCAGAAGCCCACCAGCATGTGTGACATCTGGCTGAATGATATCCGCAGCGTTATTAACCAATAACTCTTTAAATCCATATCTAGTGAACTCGTTCTCTCCAGTCGCTATTGGCAAATCAACAGATGAGCATAATTTCCTATATCCATCCAGATCGTCCGGGGGCAGGGGCTCCTCTAAGAAGTAGACTTCATACCTTTCCATCTCTTTTGCTAGCCTTATCACCTTCTTGAGGGTCCATGGCTCGCTATAGCTCTTTCCCTCATCAACCATCAAGTCAACCCCATATCCAACAGCATCCCTTACAGCCCTAACTAATTCCACATCTTCTTCAGGAGATAATCCAGCCCTAATCTTAATGGCTGTAAAACCCTGATTCACATACTCAGCAGCTTCTTTCGCAACTTCTCCTGGACTTTTCCACATCCCGGCGCTTGCATAAACCCTCACTTTATCTCGAACCAGACCTCCTAAAAATTGATAAGCGGGGGTACGCTTTGACTTGCCGAGAATGTCTAAAAGCGCTATCTCGATCCCGCTTATAGCACCGATAACCACACCTCTCCTACCGCAATACTGAGAGAATCTATACATTTTCTCCCATAAACTCTCTACTCGACATGGATCTTCGCCTACAATTATTGGCTTAAACACTTTATCGACAACGGCGGATATGACGCTTGGTGGGCCTGAGGCCTCTCCGATTCCCTCCACACCCTCATCTGTCTCCACAGATATAATGGCACATGTTCTTTTCGAGACTGTTCCACCAAGCGGATGCTTCCATCTGAGGTTTTCAGGGATAGGGCATGAGAGGAGGATGCTCCTTACACTCTTAATCTCCATTTCGTATGTGCACCTCACTTACTAAACCTTAATAGGCGCTTAAGTGCTTTTTTGGTATGTAGGTGCAAGCGAAATGCGTGGTTATGCTGGAAAAATTCTCGAAGTTGACCTTTCAAGCAACAGCATCAAGGAGACCAGTTTTGGCGATGATATCCTAAGACAATATATTGGCGGGAGAGGATTAGCCGCAAAGATCCTTTGGGATCAGCTCGGAGAGAGATGGGAGGAGATTGACCCACTGGGTCCAGAAAACATCCTCCTCGCACTCACAGGCCCCCTTAGTGGCTTCTTTCTTGGGGCGAGGATATGCATATCCGGAAAGTCTCCGCAGAGCAATGGCATCGTCGGCTCAACGTTAGGCGGTGAATTCCCCATAGAATTGAAATGCGCTGGGTTCGACGGCATAATCGTCAAAGGCGGTTCCGAAAAGCCAGTTTACCTCCTAGTCACAGATCAAGAACTCGAGATAGTGGATGCGGCTCATGTTTGGGGAAGGGGCGGCAAGGAAACTGTAGCGATATTAAGTAGGGAAGTGAGGGAGAGAATCGGAAAAAGAATGGAAAGAAGGGGACTGGCGAAAGAGCCGGCGGTCATCTACATAGGTCCTGCAGGCGAGAAAATGTCTAGGCTGGCCGCCGTATGCACTAAGTGGACGCATGCCGCAGGATATGGAGGATATGGAGCGGTTATGGGTTCAAAAAACCTTAAGGCTATAGTTGCTAAAGGGTCAGGCCCCCTTCCCGATGTAGAGGATATTGAGAGGGTTAGGGGACTCATCGAAGAATCTTCGAAAATCCTGATGAGAAATGTTAGGATGAGGAGATGGGGTACGGGGAGTGCAGGGTATGAGGTTGGGGCGAGGCAGAGCTCGGAGCCGGTGAGAAATTGGCAAGATGAGTGGCATGATGAAAAGAGCTTCGGGGTCACCGAGTTTGAAGATAGGCTTTGGATTAAACGTTACTGGGGCGACTTCGGATGCCCATTAACATGCCTTAAAATCGCTTATATTAAGACAGGACAGTATAAGGGGGCGGTCACTGATAACCCCGATTATGAACTGCAGGCCTATGCCGGACCGAATCTCGGCATATTCAGACCGGAAGACAATGTTTATTTAGTTTCACTTATAGACGACCTAGGCTTCTGCGGGATACAGGCTGGCAATGCACTAGGCTTCGCAGCTGAACTCTATCAAAGAGGAATATTGACTAAGGATGATCTGGGAGGCATCGATCTCAGATGGGGGAAAACAGATGCGTTCGCGGCGCTGCTGAGAGATATCGCTTTTAGGAAAGGTGTTGGAGATATACTCGCTGAGGGCACATATCGAGCAGCAAAGGCATTGGGTAAGATAAAGGGGGTTGATCTTTCCTCCTACGCGATTGTCGAAAAGGGAATAGCCATAGGCGCTCATGGGATAAGGAGCGGAAAAGATTATCCGATTGAAATTTCATATGCATGCTCTGTTCAGGGAGGAGATCACTCTTCAACCGCTTATCTGCCACTGAATCATCCTAACAGCGAATTTAGAATGATATTTTCCGACTCAGCTGTCCTATGCGTGTTCAACACATTTGGTTTGCCAGAGGAGATTGTTTGGAATTTCTATGAATCTGTCACTGGTTGGAGAATCGAGCCCCAGGAGTGGTTTGGGACTATGGCTCGACGCATTCTTCACATCCAGAGGGCAGCGCTATTGATAGGGGGACCCGACCTAAGATGGGATCCAAAGATCCATGACGATAACCCACCGAGATTCTACGAGCCGTTGCAGTCTGGTCCGTGCTCAGGAAGAAAAATTGACCGTAAAAGGTTTGAAGAAATGAGAATGGAGTATTACGAGGAGGTAGGGTGGGATGAGAACGGGGTTCCGAAAGGAGAAGAGCTGGAGCGCTTAGGCCTAATCGAGGTCAGCAAGAAACTCGAGATGATGGGTCTATACGGATCATGATGAATCAATAAAAAAATACATTGTAGGCAACTTGCATAGGCCGCAAATTTAAGTGTAGTTGCTTAGAAGTGAATAATGGATCTAATTGCTGAAGAGAGAATTGAGAGTATCTCTCTCCTTGCCGCAATCTTCCAAAGAATTTTGCTTTGGAAATCCATATCGCCTTCGGCTGAGATCAACTCTTGAAGCGTTTCGTCTTCGGCAATTATCTTGAATATTTTGTCAATTACCTCGTCTGAGAGATGATTCAGCACTCGTCTGGCAGCATATCCTATACTAAGCTCTTTTCCAACCTCTCTTCTCCAAAGTTCTTCATAAACCCTCAAATATTCGCCGCTGAAATCTCCCCGATTAACCGCTTCAACCGCAACTCTGCCAGCAATCCTAGCGCAGATTCCACCGAGGATTACTCCGCCTCCCGTTGTAGGCTTAACCTGCCCAGCTGCATCCCCAACGATTAGTAGACCGTCATCATAAGTTTTTTTGATTGGCCCGCATGTCACAACACGGCCTGAGCGGGTCTTGATAACTTCAAGGTTCCTTAGATCTCCGAAACGTTTCTCGACAAACCTTTCTAGATACAGTTTAGGGTTTCCTCCTTTGCATGCTAAGCCGACTCTAGCGACCTTTCTTGTTAAAGGGATAACCCATGCAAAAAATGAGGGGGCAATCTTCTTACTGACATGTATCTCAACGTATTCCGGCTCAACGTCAATTCCGCCTAAATCCATTTGAATTCCCGGTATAAGATCATCTATGTTAAGTGTCTCAAGCCCTGACAATCTAAGCATAAGTGATGATGTTCCACCTGCATCTATTACCACCTTAGCCCTTATGAACCCCTCATCGTAGTACGCGAGAGATTCACCACCCTCCCTCTGGATGGAGTTCACTTTCACACCTAAGTAGATGTGTGCACCAGAGTTACGGGCCTTCGTCGCAAGATATTCGTCAAACATACTCCGTTCAATAACATATGCGATAGGTTCATCTCTTTCTATCTGAAATGATAGCCCAGAGGGCGAAAAGAAACGCGCGCCTCTAATTGAATTTTGGATATAATCTCCAGTCTCAGATAGCCCTATCCTCTGAAGGCCTGATATGCTGAGTAAACCCGCGCAGTGGCATGGGATACCAATCTGCTCATGCTCCTCTACAATTATTATCTCAGCCCCGCCTATTTTTAGCGCTTCACATGCGGAGATTAAACCAGCAGGGCCAGCCCCGATAATTAGGATGTCTGTTGACTCGGACCGCATGGTTATTTCCTCAGCCACATGAGGCTATATGCGGTTATTTTTTGGTTGGCGTAGAACAGTCAGTATGAGGAGTTGCCGCGGTCTTTGAGGTTAGTTTAAGAAGAGCAGAAGAGCCGTTGATTATCATCTTTTAAAGTTCCATTCCCTAGTCGCATATTTATCCGATCGAAGTTTACAGGCTAGTTGCCACTCGAAATCTGATACTTCACCTTCGATTAACCTGATCCCTAAAGAAGACTCAAACCCATTTATGAGAGCACGCTTAAGCTCTTCGAAGCTCACGTCTCTTCCTAAAAATCCATTTACGGATGTGACCCTTTCCTCGACAGCCTTAATCATTTTGTCCCGAATCTTTTCGCTTGGAACTCTTAGAACCGTAAACATAAGTTTTGGGTCGACGTCCCTTAGGATTGTTCCATGCTGGTGGACAACATTCATGCTTCTGGTCTGAGCGTTTCCAGAGATCTTTTTTCCCTGAACAACAATGTCGTTTATCGGTTTGAACTCTGCAGGGATCCCGAGAAGCCTTAAGCCAGCTGTCAGCCCCGAACAGAGGGTCTCATAGGTTTTTATGAAGTCCCCGGAGATCAATCTATGATCCTCATTCACTATTATGCTATAGGTTAATTCGCCGTCCCGATCATGATATACGGCTCCTCCACCCGTCCTCCGCCTAACATAGTTGATCCCTCTTTCATCGCATGCCGCTATGTTCACTTCTTCCTCCATACTTTGGAAGTAGCCTATCGAGACGGCTGGGGGCTCCCATCTGAAGAACCTAACGGTATTCGGAACCCTGTTCATTGACCTAGCAATCGCTATAGCCTCATCCAGAGCCATATTTGTGAATGCATCATTCAAACCTGTATCGAGCAGACGCCAACTATCAGCCATCTTCTTCACCAGCCATAACTATGCATTTTGCAAGATCTTCAGGGGATGCGCCTAACAATGTAACCTTACTGGTCTCTAAGAATTCTGCTATTGCTTTTGCAATGCTTGATTCCACCAAGGGTTGATATCTGATTTTCTCTTCCAAAATCTCTATGGCATCCTCCGGATGCATGAAAAAATCTCCTGTGATCTTTATCTCCTCTATCAGGCCGTCTTTTTTTCTTACTTTGACCCTGATAAGCTTTCCTCCTGAAACCTTGTATTCAGCTTTTCCCATAAGCAGTCACCTCCCTAACGCTCTAGCGGCATAGCATATATATACTTTTCAATAAGACCACGATTTTATACGCGGATGTCTGGCTTTTCTTGCCTGCGCCTCAGAACTAGATCGTCGATGACCATACGGATTGCCTGAAAGACTTCATTCTTGCTCAGCGATTCCACATCTATTATTAGGTGGAAGGGAGTAAAGTCTTCTCCGAGACTGAACCCGTAGAGTTCCTTGTAAATTGCTCGGGTCTTCTCCTCTTTCTCGCGGAGAAACTTCAATGCTTCTTCAACGCTTATACCATCCCTTATCGCTATGCGTCTGGCTCTTTCCTCTTCCGAGGCTTCCAGCCAAACTTTGAACCCGTCTTTTACAAGCCATGGCATGGCCCAACTGTCCAGCACAACTCCGCCCAGACGAGCCCACTCTAGCAGTTTCTCATCGACTTTCCTGTCGAGATTTAGGTTTCTTTGTCTCTCATCGATGAACCTTATTCCCTCTGAGCTCTCCCACCAACCTCTGCGGGTCACCTTATAACCCATTTCAGCCGCTATCGCCTTTAATGCGTCACCGCCAGAGTAATACTTGAGCCCATAATGTTTTGCAAGCCTCTTTGCAACCGTACTCTTCCCAGATCCGGCTAGTCCGCATATACAAATAACCATCTGCTTTCTTACGCATGGACCCGGCATATCTTGTGTCAAACTCTCACCCCTTTGAAGTGTCAATCTAATTATCTTGGCTGCATGCTTAGCCCTGTTCTAAGACCAAAGATCCGGCTCAATATGGAACTTGAAAAGTAGGAGCATATAATATACCAGAGAAATAGCTGCAATGGGTAGGGTGGGAAGGGGCTTATGAAGGGAACCCAGAATGGAACATAGGCAACGCCGACTGTGCCATAAATGGAAAAAAGAAGGAACCATGCGCTAAGATATAACGATGCGAGCGTCATGGATCCTATGATCTGACGCTTAAGCCTTCTCGACTCTATCTGATTGATAATTTTCTCCTGTTTCTTAACTTTTGACATGAGTTTCTTGTCCCCAGTCTTCTTAGCCCTCTCTTTTTCTGCGTTAAACCTGTTAATCTCATCCTGCCACGCTGCTAACTGTTTGGGATTCATGAGCGCTCGATTCACCAGCATCGTGATTAGGAAGAGGAGAAAAGTCACGCCGAGTATAAGCAATGTTGAAAACGGCGGGATAAGTATCTGCTCTGCTATCGACATATCTTATCTCAGCCACCTAAGAATCTTCTCAGGACCGGATACATCTCTTCAATCTGCTCCCTCATTAGCTGCTGGTAGATTTGATAGACTATCCCAACGGAGAGCAGTATCCCCGTCCCAGTGCCGAAAGCGCCGAAGAAGTCGGCTAAGGCGGCCAGCAACCCAACGATCAATCCGCCCAATATAGTCACTGTTGGAATATACCGCTTTAGTACGACCTCCACTGTTCTGTCCGATCGCCTGAATCCTGGTATCTGCATCCCCGAATCTACAAGCTGCTTTGCGATTGTTCTCGGATCTATGCCTCCTACCTGAAGCCATATGTATGAGAATAGTATGCAGAAGGCGATTAAGAAGATTGCGTATACGATGTATCTAAGTGGATTCTCAATTACTTCTAGGAAGCCACGTGTCGGCGCTGTGACATAATATGCAAGGCCGTCTGTGGGAATTAGGTCTCCATCCTTAATTGTGAACTTGCCCAGCACGTTGATTAATGGTGCCCACTCGCTGTCCCTGAAGTGGCTCCAAAGGAGCTGGGACCAGACGTAGATGTTTCCGAAGAGGGCTGATGCGAAGATGACTGGAAGGTTTGAAACATAGAGTAGGCTGATTGGGTATCTCCCTCTGAAGCCTCGGAATGAGGCGTGAGCTATAGGAAGTTCAACCCTTATACCCTGCGCGTATATAACAAAGAGGAAGATACCTACAGTTGTTAGTAGGCCTACTATGCTGGGGTAACCGCTGGGGCTGAGAACGAGGTGCTGAAGGGACCCACCCGTTACCAATGATTGTATCAGAGCCGATATGATGCCGTATCGTCTGACCGGCTCTTCTGTTCCGCCAACCTCTATTATCGAGAAGGAGTCAAGCATTATTCTCTGGGCCACACCAGCGAGTATGAAGAGGCTGATTCCGCTTCCAATACCCCAACCTTTCTGGATCATTTCGTCTAGCAGCATTAGGATTAGCCCAGCGAATAGCAGTTGGAAGAAGATTACGATTGCCTGCTTTTGGTTTAGGGTGCCGTAGAAACCGCCCAATAGGTAGGCTGAGGCCTGAAATGCTGTGAAGAATAGGGAGAAGACTTTGCTTGCACCAGTGAATAGGGAGCGGTCCTCCGGGTTTGAAAAGTCAACATTTATGATGCCCGATCCGGCTAACATTTGTAGTATGAGACCCGCAGTTACGATGGGGCCGATCCCAAGCTCCATTAATGTTCCTCTAGTTGAGGCGAATATCACCCTATAGTAGATGAGACCTTCACCTGTCGCGCCGGATAAACCATAAAGCGGAACTTCGCTCATAATAAGGTATATTATTACCGCAAGCGCCGTCCACAGTATTTTCTCGGTGAGACCCACCCTTCTCTCGGGCGCTTTAACCTCCGGAACCAAAACTATGAGGGGCCTGAAAGCGTTTAGGAACTTGCTAGTCAATTTTTCCCCTCACACAATTCTTTACACTCGTTATTGCTAAAAATCTCTGCCGAGTAATTATCCGCCTGCGTCAAGGTTTTGTTCAATGTCTGTTAATACTTTACCGCCCGCCTCCTCTATCTTTTTTAGTGCTGTTTTAGAGCAGGAAGGTATCTTAACTGTTATTGGCAGAGTGATTTTTCCCTCGCCTAAGAGTTTAGTGTAGCCCATATCCTCAAGATCAATGATGACCCCCGATGCTCTTTTAGGCAGAACCCTAGACGCAATCTCTTGGAGGTCATCTAAACTTAACACTTTCTCCTCAATTTTCTTTAATGATTTCAGCTTCTTTTTCTTGAAATAATCTGGTTCATATCTCAGTATGTAGCTCCATCCATGTTTGTGCCTTCCGACCCTCCGCTGCCCCTTTGACCCGCTTTTTCTATGCTGCCCCACTCTCCCATACCCGCATGTTCTGGATCCACGCATCTTCCTAATCTTACGCAACTTATGCGGCAAAGACTTTCCCCCTCTACATCATCCTCTTGAGCAAATCGTTTATGGCTTCACCTCTATATCCAGTTGCTCCTCCGCTCTTCCAGCTCTTTTTTACTGAGCTCCGCATCCCCTTCCTTGGCGGATGAAGACGAAATATAGGTTTAACCTTCTCAAGCTTTCTAAATTCAACTTTCAAACTGTAAATGTCTTCAGCAAGATCTTCAATAGAATTGTAACCCATAGTCTTCAGGAATTCGTCAGTCAACTTCCTGTTCCCCAATGTTCTACCTCTCCGGCTCAGAAGCAGGGAAAGCGTCTCCTTGGAAACTTCTCCCCATGTAATATAGTTTTGGGCCTTATGAAGCATTCCAAGATATGAAGGCCTATCATCGATTATCGTTGCATGATAGATGCGGTTAAGATTAAGCATTCTCATCGTATCCTCTATCTCACCTCTCACATCGCCTTGACCGCGAACTCTGACCACTGCTATGCATCGTTGGCCCTTCTCCAA
Organism: Candidatus Bathyarchaeota archaeon; assembly: GCA_025059045.1. Classification (NCBI taxonomy): domain Archaea; kingdom Thermoproteati; phylum Candidatus Bathyarchaeota; species Candidatus Bathyarchaeota archaeon. The sequence continues at coordinate 65,210 of JANXEA010000014.1, forward strand.
TTCGATCACACCCAATCCGTTGGAGTGACTACGCTGTATGTCTTCTTCAGCGCATCAAAGACTGCATAGGCAAAGGATGGAATTGTCTTCGTTGATCCATAGCTCCTAGTCCAGCAGTCTTTTATCCCTGCAAGCCTGAGAATCACCTTGGCAGTTTCGCTTGCTACGAGCCCAAGGCCTCTAGGTCCAGGTATTATTCTAATCTTTACACCGCCACATTTGCCAGAGGTTTCAAACATGAGTGAGTGGGGTTGCCCACATCCGCATTCCCAGCTCCCACATCCTCTTCTTACGATGGTTATGTTGAGCCTCGCATCCTTAGCCGCATTCTCTATTGCGGTGCGAACCTGCTCCGCTTTTCCAAAGCCCAATCCAATACAGCCGTTACCATTCCCCACGGCGACGACCGCCTTAAACCTTGATTTTTCACCTGCATCAGTCTGTTTTTGGACGAGGCTTACATTTATAACTTCTTCCTCCAGATTGGGAACAAGAAGATCGACAATTTGGGGTTCACGGATCATCTGTCCTTCAGCGAATAGGTCCTCAAGCGAAGAGATCTTACCCTCCAGAACTAGTCTTCCAAGTCTAGTACGCGGAACCCATTCTTCAAGTCTCTCCGTCTTTTCCTCGCTTCTAATCAAGACTTTCACCCAGGCTGTACGTCACCTAACCTGCTTAACCATTTTGACTTTTACCGATGGTTGACCTAAATTTTTACTGAATCAACGTGAATTATAAATTTAAACTTATCTAATTATTATGCGATGGGGAACATCTACAATTTTTCTTTGGGAGAAAAGATTTCTCCGAAGAATGTTAACTATTTACCGAACTTTCTGAGGGAAAACAGAGGGTATAGGATTCTTTCGCGGCCCTCCGTAGAAGGTAGTCATTCACTTTTTCCTCTTAAGAATTTCTATTCCATTCATGTACGGTCTTAGAACTTCTGGAACAATTACTGAACCATCCCTTAATTGATACTGCTCGAGAATGGCCATCATCGTTCGGCTTGTTGCTAATGCCGTGCTATTCAATGTGTGCACGAACCCTTTGGGCGGTTTGCCCGGCCCCTCTCTATATTTTATATTCAAGCGTCTCGCTTGGTAGTCTGTGCAGTTGGAGTTAGAGCCGGATTCTCTAAACTTTCCATCTGCCATCCAAACCTCAACGTCATACTTCTTCGCGGCCACCGACCCAATATCCCCGGTGCATGTGTTAACAACTCTGTAACAGAGCCCGAGTTTCTGGTATAGCTCCTCACAGTTCCGCTGGAGTTCCTCGTGAAGTTCCCAAGACTGCTCTGGTAGGCAGAAGATGAACTGCTCGATCTTGTTGAACTGGTGCATTCGAAACAATCCTTTAGTGTATTTTCCATGCGCCCCTATTTCCTTTCTGAAATTCGTGCTGATCCCGACGAACTTTTTGGGCAGCTCATCCATGTCTAAAGTCTCATTCATATACATTGCTGCGATTGGGTGTTCGCTGGTTGCGATGAGGTAGTGATCCTCACCTTCTATCTTATACATTACCGTTTCAAAGTCTGAAAGGTCTGTAACCCCCTCATAAGGTTCCCTTCTAAGCATGTAGGGAGGCTCGATCAAAGTGTATCCGCGAGCCATCAAGAAATCTATTGCAAATTTTTGGATTGCAAGATCCAACAGCACCAATTCATCCTTCAAGTAGTAGAATCCTGTACCAGCAACCTTATTGGCTCTTTCCTCATCGATCAAGCCCAGGCCCTTCGCTATTTCTAAGTGATTCTTAGGTTCGAAGTCGAATTTAGGAGGCGACCCCCAACGTCGAATCTCCACGTTCTCGGTTTCATCTTTGCCGAAGGGAACTGACTCATGAAGTAGGTTTGGAATACGCATAAGCAAGTATCTTGACTCTCGCTTTGTTTCCTCAACGCGAGTGTTGAGTTCCTTTATCCTGTCTTGGATCATGTCTGCTTCCTTGAGAAGCTGAGTGAAGTCGCCCCCCTCTTTCTTTAACTTTGCGATCTGCTGGTCAAGTATGTTCCTTCTTCTTCTTAGCTCGTTGATCTCAGTCTGGAGGGATCTCCATTCTCTATCGCGTTCTATGAACTCGTCTAGCAGGCGCAGTTTCTCAGGGTCATTTCTCCTCATCAAATTCGCTCTTACGAGCTCAGGCGAAGTCCTGATAAGCTTCACATCAATCATCTCACACCATCTCTTGTAGATTTACAAAGGAGAAAAGAATCGAAGCCGTATATATCTTGACCTGTCATATTGGCCCGCCAACTTATTCATCCTAAACATTTTAATACTCCAGCCTTGACAAATATGTAAGTCTCTTCGGAGGCCATAAATGTCCAAAAGAGGACAAGTTAAGGACAAATGGCGTAACAAGAAGTGGTATACGGTACTCACCCCGCCATACTTTGGAAATGTTGAGGTCGGTTTAATACCTAGCGACGAGCCTGAAAAGCTGATAGGCAGAGTTGTAGAGTGCACCCTGTATGACATCACTGAAGATTTTGCCCATCAATATTTGAAGATGTATTTCCAGATAGTTTCGGTTGAGGGTAAACAGGCCTTCACAATCTTCAAGGGGCATGAGTATTCAAGAGATTACCTTAGAAGCTTGGTTAGAAGGAAGACAACGCGTGTTGACGGCATCCTCAATGTAACCACGAAGGACGGTTATAGACTGAGAGTTTCGGCATGCGCATTCACGCTAAGTAGAATAAAAACCTCGCAAGAAAGAGAGATACGCATAATTATGAGAAGAATTATAGAAGAGAAGGCAGTTTCGCTCGGCTTTGATCAGTTTGTTCATGAAGCTGTCTTAGGAAAAATGGCATCAGACATCTATAATGAGGCTAAAAAGATAGCGCCTCTCCGCCATGTCGGTATTAGAAAATCTAAGCTTATCTCTAAACCATCATTAGAGCCTGAGAGGAAGATCGAATTAGTTGCGGAGGCGCATGCTGAGGCAGTTGAATAAAGATAGGGAAGCACTCATCATTTTAAATCAGTAGGTAATGAGTATATTTAATAATATCTTCTTTGTTTTTAGGGAGCGAAACTATCCTAGGCCCACTATCTTATTAATCGGCCATGTTATTCAACTCGTATAGGGATTGGTTGCTGGGATAATGAACTCTGTGCCTGAGCTTAATGTTGTAAAGAAGGACTGGAGAAAGGTTGACCTGAAGATTGCTCTATGCTACCCAAACGTGTATAGGGCGGGAATGAGTGGACTGACAGTTAGGTTGCTGTATGGGTTGATAAATAGCCGAGAGGATGTGTTATGCGAAAGGTTCTTCATGCCTACATCAGATGAGCCTATTAGAAGCCTAGAATCAAATCAACCCCTCAAAAAATTCGATGTAATCGCATTTACCCTGCAATATGAGGAGGATTATCCAAACGTCATTCGCATGCTCATTGAATCGTCAATTCAGCCACGCCGGAATAGGAGATCCGCTACTGACCCAATTATAATCGGAGGCGGACCTTGCGCAACTTCTAATCCGGAGCCGCTTGCAGAATTCTTCGACCTCTTCCTAATAGGCGAGGCTGAGCCCGTAATCGACATACTTATTGATAGAATAGAGTCCTGGAAAGACACGAAAAGCGGCGTCGAAGAATTAGCGGATATAAAGGGCGTATATGTGCCCGAGATTTCAAACCAAACTGATAGGGTGTGGTGCCGAGATTTTAATAGCGCTTTCTTTCCTATTGAACAGCAAATACCCATTGTGAATGAAAAGAGCCCTTACATGACAGTTTTCGGAAAATCCTTCGCAATCGAGCCTATAAGAGGCTGCAGCCGATTTTGCAGGTTTTGCCTTTACAGCCACATAAGCTTTCCTCAAAGGGAAAGAAGCCTAGAGAAGGTGGAGGAAATAATAGAAGAGGGGATACGCCGCACTCCTGTAGACAAAGTCTCATTGATCGGAGCCAGCATATTCAATTATAAATATTTGGAGGATCTCTGCGACTACATTGTATCTTCTGGGCTTAGACTTGCTCTCCCCTCCATACGTCCTGAGAATGTTACAGAACATTTGGCCAAGATTCTTAGAAAGGGTCAGCAGCGAAATGTAACACTTGCGCCAGACGCGGCTACGCCTAAAATGCAGGAGATAATAGGCAAGAGAATGAGTGAAGCGGATATGGTAGATGCCGTAAAAATATTGCTGCGCCATGAAATCAGACGTTTAAAGCTATACTTCATTATAGGATTGCCGTCTGAGGAGAGGGAAGACGTTGAAGCTATTGCTGAACTCTCTAAGAAGATTGCAGATGCTGGTTACGGTCCAAAAGCGGTTCACATAAGCATTAACCCATTGATCCCGAAGCCTCATACACCTTTTCAGAACGAAAATCCTCCGTCCGTTGCGTATACAAGAAGCGTTTTGAGACTGTTGAGAGCGAAGCTGAGGGGTGACAGGCGCATCACAATTGAGTGTTTGGATCCACGTTATGCCCAGATCCAGTCTCTCCTCAGCCTAGGCGATCGTAGGCTAGGTGATGTGGTGGAGCTCGTTGCTAGATATGGCGGCGGACTGGGCGCTTGGAGAAGATCCTTGAAGACTTGTGGAATAAATTTAGAAAAATATTTACGTGACAGGAATATTGACGAGTATATTCCATGGAAGAACATTAATGTGGGCGCAAATATTGTTAAATAAAAGGCGTAGAGACTGCTCTCTATAATTGATGAGAAGATGAAAGAATGAGAATAGAAAAAGAGAGATTCAAGAAAATGTTTCCACATCTGGCCGAAGAGATGGAGAAGGGCGAGCATTCTGTCACCATAACGTCAGTCAAATTCAATAATGAAGTTGCGGAAAATGCTCCTTCCCGAATGTTTGAGGGCTATGACCCAGATGTTATCGATTTTCTTAGAAGATGCGACAACGAGAAGCAAGCCGAGGAAATAATATCCTATCTAGAGATAAAAAAGGAAATCAGTGAGGAGTATGCTGAGAGGTTGAGAAAGCAGCTCAAAGAAAGAGGTGTCAGAAGCTTTGGTCCCAAAAAAGAAAATGATTACTACTTGAAAAAAGCAGGCTACTAAGCGAGTTTTAAAGGGTTAGATCAGCTATCCTCGGGTCTTCCCAGCATACATCACCCTACAAAAAAAATTCAAATCAATATCGCTTTGATTGAACGAGTAAGCTTAAAAAAGCAGAAGACGAAGATAGAACCCTATAAAACGCTTCAATGAAGAGGATGAAGAGATTTGAATAAAATGTTGCCGACCTTATCCCGCCTGACTCTCGCATCATTTATCTTCATAACATTCCTCTCACAATTTTTCCATTGTTCTCCCGCAAACCAGAACACGGAATACCCCTCCATCAGAATTGGCAGAGTTATAATTGTAGAGAATGGGGGCGCGTTAATAGTTAAGGACATATTCACATTGTCCACTAATCCGAATCAAGACATCGCCCAGATATCCAATTTCCAATATGGATTCAGCAGCGTTTACGCGCGAAATCTTCTCCAAGCCTTCTCAAACGACACCAAGGGAAAACTTGGATTGGATGTGATTGTTGGCGACGAATATTTCTGGCTGCGTATCTCATTTTCCAAGCCAATTGATGTAAGCCGCGGAGGCGCTTACTCTTTCACTGTAACATCCATATTTAAGGACCTGATAATATATAATCAATCATGGTATTCCCTAAACATTTCTCTCTACCCGATTCTTCAAACAGAAGCTGCTTCATGCAGTTTGACCGTCCTACTTCCCTCAGAAACCAGCATACTATATGCTCCGGAATCATTTACTATAGCTGAAGATGATGAGCATAAGATATTATCTCGAGAGATAACACCACTCAGCGCCCTCACAGATGAATCCCTCTACTTAGAATTCACGTCAACACGATACAAATTGTTGGATATTGATGAACTACGCAGAACTGTGACGGTGGATCCATTAGGCAAGTTGACTGTAACGGACATTTATAGAATATTTAACCGGGGAGCTGACTTCTCGTCAATCTCTTTCACCATACCTAAGAATGCCACGAGTATATATGCAGAGGACATATACGGTGCGATTCCTCAGTCTAAAATCTCCCAAAAAGATTCCGAAGAGTATATTGAAGTTGATATAAGGCTGACGGAGACGTTAGAAAAAGATAGGGTGCTGAAAATTTTGATATCATATCAGCTTCCATCCGATCTATATATTTCAAGGCTGGGATGGCAGGAGTACGTTTTGAATGTCACTATGATCAGGCCGGCTGAATGGATAATTGATAGATTCTCAGTGACCGTCCTACTTCCAGAGGGGGCTCAATATTTGAATTCGACCATTTCACCAATGGGGCCCATAAAACTGAGACAATGGTCTTTTATTCCTGAAATCGAATTCGCCGCTGAGAATGTAACGATATCCTTTGAACGGTTTTTCCGTATTTCCTATGCATATTCGATCTTTTGGGCGTCCTTTAGACCTACACTCTGGACAGGCGTAGCGGCGATATTTGCATGTTTATTATTCGGTCTATATAGGGTATCTCACACCATCGCCACTGTTAAGGTGTCGATTTCCAAGGAATCTTTGAGAGGATTCGTTGAGACTTATGAGGAGAAGATAAGACTTAGGGCTGAGCTTGAATCGTTGGAGAGGCAGTCTGAGAAGGGTAAAATTTCTAGAAGAAAGTATAGGTTGCAGAGGAGCTCTTATGATGAGCAACTCTCGAAAGTTCAAAGGGATCTTTCTAGGTTGCGAAGAGAAGTTGAGATGGCGGGCGGTCCGTTTGTAGAGGGGTTGAAACGAATTGACAGGGCGGAGGCCGAAATTGAGGCTATGAACAAGAATATTGAGAACGTTGAGAAACAATTTATGAGAGGAGAGATTTCCTCTGAGGAGCGACGCAAACTGGTATCCGAGTATATGAGAATAAGGGAAAGGGCTGAACAGGCAATAGAGGATGTCTTATTAAGATTTCGTGAGATGATGGCTTAGAAGAGAATGGTAATTGAAGATTAACTAAAATTAATGGATATCTCCACAAAAAGTTTTTATTTCGGCGTATAGATTGACATCAGACCTAAAAGGTGGCAGAAGATGGTTGAGATTAAGGTTGATGCTGAAAAATGCACTGGCTGCGGAACATGTGTAGACACGTGTCCAGTCGGAGTCTATGAAATCAGAAATGGAAAATCTGTTCCAGTAAAGGTTGATGAATGCTTAATATGTAGGGCCTGTGAAACTCAGTGTCCTGAGAACGCGATACAAGTGATTGAGTAAGCGCCTTACTCCATCTTCCAGAACCTTGACTGAACCTTTTTAACATCCTCCAAAATTTTTTCAGCTTTTCTCTGTGTTTGCGGGTTTATTGGTGGACGTGACTCCCGAATATTCATCCACAGCCCGCACATTCTTGAAATAACCGCTGGAACGATTCTCCTTAAAAAGGATAATGTATATCCCCCCTCTAGAACCGCCACAAGCCTTCCCGAGCAAAACCTCTCAGCCAATTCCATTAAAAATTGAAAAAGTTTCGGAAAAATTTGGGCTGACAAAGATAGCTCACCAATTCTGTCCCTGTAGTAGCTGTCAAAACCCGCGGATACCAGGATAAACTGCGGCTCATACTGTATAGCTATGGGGGCGACAACCGTCTTGAATGCTTTCCAGTAAACGAGGTCTCCTGTTCCGAATGGGAGCGGAATGTTCACGTTGTATCCGATTCCTTTTCCCTCTCCAACTTCCTCCAAGAAGCCTACGCCTGGAAATCGGCCTGGGTCTTGATGAAGACTGAGGTAGAGAACATTGTCCGTGTTATAGAAAACCTCTTGGGTCCCATTTCCATGATGTGCATCAATGTCGACAATCAAGACTCTGGTTAGGCCGAAGTTTCTTAAGAGGTGGGCGGCGGCTATGGCGACATTATTGAATATGCAGAACCCTAGGCCATAGTTTCGTCCAGCATGATGCCCGGGCGGTCTTGAGATCACAAAGGCATTGCGAGCGTCTCCCCTCATTACCATGTCAACAGCCTCTAATGCACCTCCAGCCGCCAACCTTGCAACATTGAAGGTTTCAGGGGAGACGATTGTCTCCGTCTCCTGGTCAAGGATGCCGCCGCCTGACATAGATAACTGTTTAACATACTCTACATAATCAGAGGTATGGATTAATTGAAGATCCTCTATGCTAGCGTATCGCGGCTTGATGACTTGGATTGTTTCTGCCCCTAAAATGTTGGCCGTCTTTAGACCATTTTCGATCGCTCTTAATCTTTCCGGGGATTCAGGATGCCCAAGGCTCGTCTTATGTTCAACGTATTTCCCGTCGTAAATGATTGATGTAACCCTCATTTTGTGTTCCTTTAAGATTGATAGATGTTTCGGTCACCCATTAAATTATTTTTCTCAAATATTGTGGTGGAGTCTAACGTTTGTGGGAACGATGAAAGGGATTAATATTTTATATGGGCATCTTAGTATTTGAGTTTAAATTAGGCTTGGTGATATTGTATGCCCGTCTTACCAATTGACACTGGGCGATATGGGACACCGGAGATGATTTCGGTTTTCGAGGAGGAGAATTACGTCCAAAAGCTACTTGATGTGGAAGCCGCCCTTGCATGGGCGCATGGGCAGGTTGGAACGATTCCACGTGAAGACGTTGAGAAAATTGTCGAAATGGCTTCAACTAAATTCGTGAAGCTCGAGAGGATTAAGGAGATTGAGAAGGAGATTAAACATGACATAATGTCGGTTGTACGTGCCTTTGCAGAGGTTTGCGGGCCTAGCGGCGCATATATTCATCTTGGGGCAACAAGCTATGACATTGTTGATACTGCGAGGGCGCTTCAGCTAAGGGATGCTATAAACATTATAGGTAAGAAGCTTGACGATCTAGAACTTGTCTTAGTTAAGGCGGCTGACCGATATAAGCGCACTGTCATGATGGGTAGAACACATGGTCAACATGCTCTGCCAATCACTTTTGGGCTTAAGCTCGCCGTATGGATGAGAGAGGTATCGAGGCACATACAGAGGCTCATGGAATGCAAGAGGAGGGTTCTTGTAGGCAAGATGACCGGTGCTGTTGGGACGCAGGCTGGATTCGGCCCTCATGCAATGGAGATCCAGAGGCTTGTAATGGAGAGGCTGGGATTGAGTTCTGTTGAAGTTTCAACGCAGATTGTCCAGAGAGACCGTCACGCCGAGCTCATCTTACTCCTGGCAAACATAGCCTCAACACTTGACAAGTTTGCAACCGAGATCCGAGAGCTCCAGCGGACCGAGATAGCCGAGGTTTTTGAGCCATTTGAGGAGGAGAGACAGGTTGGCAGTTCAGCTATGCCCCACAAGAGGAATCCTGAACTATGTGAGAGGATATGCGGACTTGCAAAGGTCATGCGGGGGCTGGTTATACCTGCCTTGGAGAATGTGGTTACATGGCATGAAAGAGACCTCACCCAGTCCTCTGCTGAGAGGTTCATAATACCTGAAGCCTGCATCATTACCGATTACATGCTGCATCTGATGATCAAAATTATTTCAGGTCTTCGCGTTGATGAGGATAGAATGAGGAGGAATATTGACATTACTGAGGGCAGAACTATGTCCGAGTCGGTTTTGATGGCTCTTGTGAGGAAGGGTATGGATAGGCAGAAGGCGCATGAACTGGTCCGCAGACTAACCTTTAAGAGTATAGCGGAGAAGACAAGTCTAGAGCAGGTTCTATTGCAGGATGAGGAGGTGCGCAGTCGCCTGTCACCTGAAGAAATAGAAGAGGCACTTGATCCCATGAATTACCTTGGAACATCTGTTATGCAGGTTGAAAAAGCAATAGAGAAAACATTGGCGGAGAGAAGGGAGAGGGGATTAGAGGCATAAAAGAATGCTTTGGAAACCTATACGGCATGCCGTTAGAATCCGCCGCCTCCTTTATGAGGGATTAGTTTTTAGGATGGCATCCTAAGGATCCATTGGATCTGTGAGAGAAGCCTTCGGATCGGCAGGTTTTGCGGGCATTTCCTCTCACATAAACCGCATTTAACGCATCTATCGGCTCTATTCTCCGGCGGTATTGATGCATTGTATCGTTCTATTACTCCAGGCATTTGGCTATCATTGGATCTTAAGACCTCATTATAGATGGCTAGGATGCTAGGTATACTGACACCTTGTGGGCATGGGGTACAGTACTGGCATCCGGTGCAACCAACAAAGCCGTATCGGAGGTATCTTTCTCTAACCTCAGCGATTATTTCCAGCTCCTTAGGCTTGAGAATGTTTGGGGCTGAGCGGTCTGCAATCTGAATATTCTCTGTGACCTGCTCCATTGTGCTCATACCACTTAATGCGACGGAGACTTCGGGATGGTTCCAGACCCATAGGATAGCCCATTCAGCCGGCGACCTCTTTATTTCGGCGTTAAGCCATATCTCTTGAACCTCCTTTGGCGGTGTAACAGCTAGTAATCCCCCTCTTATGGGCTCCATAATCACGATTGCGAGACCTCTTGATGCAGCGTATTTTAGCCCCTTGGTTCCGGGTGTCCGTCGGCTGCTCTCAACATCAATATAATTGTACTGTATTTGGCAAAATGTCCACTTGCTGTAGCCGTCAATTATCTCCTTGAAGACTTCGAACTCGTCGTGAAAACTAAACCCAAAATATCCGATCTTACCTTCCTTGATCTGTTGTTCAGCCCAGTCCAGCACATTTAAGTCTATGGTTTTCCGCCAGTTTTCCCTATTAAGCCCATGAAGAAGATAGAAGTCAATATGGTCCAGCTGCAGTCTCCTCAGCTGTTCATTGAAAATCTGGTCTAACTCCTCACGTTTATTAATCCTGCCCATCGGCATTTTTGTCGCGACTTTAACCCTCTCTCGGTAACCGTCCATCAAAGCCTTTCCAACAACAACCTCACTATTCCCGCCATGATATGGATATGCGGTGTCAACATAATTCACGCCATGGTCAATGGCATACCTAATCATCCTTATAGCTTCAGGCTCATTCACCTTGCTAGGGTCGCCGTCAAGTATAGGCAGCCTCATGGCTCCAAAACCAAGCACAGAGACCATCCAGTTTAATCTGCCAAACCTTCTATACCTCAAGCCCACCACTCAAAAACCAATCTTAAGTTTTCTATCACTTATATGTATTCTTAAAACATTGCAAAAGTCGCCCCTGCAGTTGAGGAAATATGCTAACTTGTAGAGACAGGCTTTGAAATGTCTGCAACCATAATGGAAACATAATCGTAAGGAAGAGAAAGCGACCATTATAACGAAATTTTTGACAGGGTGCTCGTGTTCATTTTAAACGGGCAGGGTTTAAAATGATTCGAACTATACTTGGGGCATGAGCGTGCTGGAGTGAGGATTTTTAGATAGATTTTTAAGTTGAAGTATAGAATTCTCTTCGAACTGCTTCCTTTAAAGGGAAGTGCCATGTGCATAATTGGCAAAGATAAACTTATAGAGCTGATTGAGAGGTACAAATGCGTTTACCCATTTGACATGAGCCTTTTAGACGGGGATGGCTATGTCTTAACCGTCAAAGAGGAGACGACGCTCCAGTATCTTGAACATAAGAATCTAATATCGAAGGAGATAGTTTTCACGCCTCCAAATTACGTCGCTCATCTAACAGCCAAGAGCAAGTATGGGAGGGCGGGCTTATCTTTTCTAAATGCAGCGAAGGTTCACAGCGGGTTTGTTGGGAGGCTGGCCCTGGAACTCGTTAACCTCTCAAATGACCGGTCGCCCATAACCATTAAGAGGGGTGACCCGTTGATGCACATTGAATTTATAACACGAATAGGTAAGCCGTCACCATATCTTGGGGAGTATCAGTTTCAGTACATGAGTGATGAGGAGATAGAGATATACATTCCAATCCTCAGGGATGTGTTTCCAAATTACGATGATCTGGTAAAAATCTGGTTCAGAAATAAGCCTCTAAGAGAATAGTAATCAATTGTAGGGAGCTGAAAACGAAGATTTTAAATATCTCTCCTGTTTGTATGCTGAGAGGAATGGGCAATGAAGGCACGCAACTATAGAGAGGTCAAGGGCGCACCGTACACGAGAGTAGAATATATACACGGGGCTCCACAGCCTAAGATTACAAGGTTCACTATGGGCGACCCAAACGGCGACTACACCTATCAGGTCACACTTCTCTCAGAAAACAGGGTTCAAATCCGCCACAACGCCCTAGAGGCGGCTAGAGTTGCCTCAAACCGTTACTTACAAGAGAAGCTGGGCAACAGCTTCTACATGAGAGTTCTCCCACTGCCGCACGTTGTTCTCAGAGAGAACAAGATGATATTCGGTGCGCATGCAGATAGACTACAGCAGGGGATGACAAAGGCCTTTGGAAAGCCGATAGGTAGAGCGGCTAGGGTGGAGCCCAATCAGCCCGTAATCACCGTTCAGGTCAGAGATAACGGAGTGGAGGCAGCGAAGGAGGCATTAAGAAGAGCCTCCGCCAAACTTCCCTTAACTTATAGAATAGTTGTTGAAAAATTGGAAAAAGATGCTATATCTGGGTGAAAGCCATGTCAGAAAAGAAAGGAAAATATGTTCTCTGGTTCGACGAGATCGGGATGGAGGATGTGCCTCTAGTAGGAGGCAAGAGCGCTAGCCTCGGAGAGATGACCAGAAGAACCGGGGTCCCGGTTCCATATGGATTCGCAACGACTGCCGAAGCATACAGGCACTACATAAAAGTAAATGGGCTCGATGAGAAGATAGCTGAAGCATTAAAAGAATTAAAGGATCCGAATGACACAGCTACCCTCCAAAAAGTAGGCGCAAAGATTAGGAAGATGATTGCTACTGCCAAGATGCCCGAGGAGATCGAGAAAGAGATAGTAAAAGCATACAAGCAGTTGGCCAAGAGGATCGGCGAGGAAGATCCATTCGTCGCTGTTCGAAGCTCAGCCACGGCTGAGGACTTGCCGGACGCTAGCTTTGCCGGTCAACAGGAAACCTACCTTAATGTTCACACGCCGGAAATGGTTGTCGAGAAGATAAAAGAATGCTTTGCCAGCCTCTTCACTGATAGGGCGATATTCTACAGAATCCAGAAGGGATTCGATCATATGGCCGTAGCCTTGAGCAGCATCGTCCAGCTGATGGTTTACAGTAAGGCCAGCGGCGTAATATTCACCCTCGACGTGGCAAGCGGAGATAAAAGCGTAGTCCTAATAGAAGCCGGATACGGCCTAGGAGAATTCATCGTGCAGGGAACAATCACCCCCGACGAATACTACGTCAGAAAGAGCGATCTCGAGATCGTGAAGAAGAATGTACCGACGAAGACTGTTCAGCTCGTCAGGCTTCCAAAAGGCGGAACAGAGAAACAGCCTGTGCCACCTGAACTTCAGAACAAGCAGGTTCTAACAGACGAACAGATAAAAGAATTGGCAAAGTACGCGATTGCTATAGAAGAGCACTATAAAAAGCCGATGGATATTGAGTGGGCTCTCGACGAGAGAACAAACAAACTGTTCATTCTCCAGGCTAGACCTGAGACTGTATGGGCACTTAAAGCGGCTGCTGAGGCTAAACCAGCGGAGATTGTCCCTACAAAAGAGAGGAAAGTGCTGGTCCAAGGATTACCAGCCTCACCCGGCATCGCTGTCGGTAAGGTGCATATAATACCGACAGTAGACAAGATCAATGAGTTCCAGAAGGGCGAGATACTGGTAACCGAGATGACTGCACCCGACTGGGTTCCAGCAATGAGAAAAGCAGCGGCTATAGTGACTAACTCTGGTGGGATGACATGCCATGCGGCAATAGTTTCCCGTGAACTTGGCATACCATGCATTGTGGGCACATCTTCCAAAGGGAAACCCGCAACCGAGTATCTGCCAGACGGAGCAATGGTCACCGTCGACGCGAAGCTAGGAGTCGTATACGAGGGTGTGCTAGAAGAGGTTTCTGAAGCGAGAGCCGCGCCTACTGCAGCCGTCGCGGTCGCGGAACCATATGTAGTGACAGGGACGAAGATCTACGTCAACCTTGGAGAGCCTGAGATTGCTGAGAAGGTGGCAGCCCTGCCCGCTGATGGTGTAGGCCTTCTGAGACAGGAATTCGTCTGGACAAGCGAGATAGGCGAGCACCCATTATACCTAATTGAGACAGGCCATCCTGAGAAGGTGGTAAATGGGCTTGCAGAAGCTTTTCGCAAGATATGTGCAGCATTTTATCCGCGTCCAGTAATAATGCGTTTCAGCGACTTCAAGTCATCCGAATATAGAGAGCTGAAGGGCGGAGACAAATATGAGCCAATAGAACCTTCAGCCCTCATGGGATGGAGAGGCGCATCGCGATACTATGATCCCAAATACGTTGAAGCCTTCAAGCTTGAGGTCCAAGCGGTCAAGAAGGTTAGAGAAGAGTTCGGCCTCAAGAACCTTTGGGTGATGATTCCATTCTGCAGAACACCTGAGGAGATGGAAAAGATCAACCAGATCTTCGAGGAGCAGGGCCTTAAACGTGGACCAGACTTCAAAGTTTGGCTGATGGCTGAGATACCTAGCAACTGTCTCATAGCCGACAAGTTCAATAAGTATGTAGACGGCTACAGCATTGGAAGCAACGACCTAACAATGACGGTGCTTGGATGCGACAGGGATAACGAAAATGTCGCGCACCTATTTGACGAGAGAAATCTAGCCGTCAAACGTGCGATCAGGCTTCTCATAAAGCTCGCCCACCGCGACGGAAAGACTGTTAGCATATGCGGACAGGCGCCAAGCGTATACCCAGAGTTTACGGAGTTCTTGGTCCGCAGCGGCATCGACAGCATCTCAGTTAATCCTGACGTCGTCGTCTCAACACGGAAACTCGTCGCCATGATTGAACAAAAAATATTGCTGGAGAAAGCCACTGGAAAAGGGCCGCGGGAAGACCCCGACCTAGATATTCCATTAGATGATTCTGAATAATCCCGAAAAACCGCTATTTTTTCCCTCAAATTTTTAATTCTTAGAAATAATAAAGAAGAGTGTTCATCGATTAGTTAACGGCAGGGTTCTCTGTTATGAGCCTATGCTCCAGATATCTCCTTGACTGCGGACATGAAATAGTGGCGGTGACCCCGCTGCGCAGAGACAGCCACACCTACTGCCACGTATGCAAAAAATACGTTAAAGTTCTGAGAGAGCTAAGGTAGATTCCCTACCCGAATTGATGATCGTTGAATTCGGCATATCAACGGCACGTTTAAACAGAACGTATTCCTTCAGCTCCTCAAATGCTGAGAGGACTTCAAACCCCCTCGATGTTAACTTGTATCCTCTCCCCTTTTCACTTGACCTAGAAGGTTTCAATATGCCTTGGGATCTAAGGAGACTTAAATATTTCTTAAGGAGCAAAGGTGAGAGATTCAAGGTTTTTTCTAGATGAGCAAAATCTCTTTCCCTCTGTATCTCACGCATAATGTCTAGGCATGTTTCAACCTTATAACATTCTCTCATAAGATTTCGTTAAAATATTAGCCACACCAACATTAAAGCCATTATGAATTTACAATTCATTTTACGACAGCATATATGGCAGAAGAAAATGAGAAATGATGATACATTGGATCTCCATCTGGCCGAAGGCAGAGCAGAGTTTTCTCATCCGGATAAATTATTGAGGTAAAACAATGTTTAAGTGAAAAGGACTATCTGAAAATATTGGAGACAACCGTGATTATGCGTGGAATAATATGGATAGAGTAAAAAGCGGATTCGATCTTAACGAGGAGAGGCTGCGTGAGGAGGTTAACAAGAGGGGGGCGAAGAGGGTTCTTCTTCAGCTACCGGACGGCCTTAAGAGTGAAGGGCCAAGATTGGCTTCAATCATTGAAGATGCTGGCGCCATTGCAATAATATCGGGCGATCCATGTTATGGCGGCTGCGATCTGGCCCTGCATGAGGCTCGCGCTCTCAAGGCAGATCTCCTTATCCATTATGGGCACACCAGGATGATAGAAATAAAAGAGGCTGATGTTCCTGTCCTTTATTTTGAAGCTAAGGCCACAGTTGATATATTGCCAGCCATTAGAAAGGCGCTTAATCTCCTCAAGCCATGGACGAGAATAGGATTGGCCACAACCGTTCAGCACGTTGACAGGATTGAAGGGGCAAAGAGGGTCCTTGAAGATGCTGGAAAGATCGTGTACATTGGAAGAGCGGGACATATGAGTTATCCAGGGCAAGTCTTAGGCTGCGACTACAGCAGCGCCAAGATCATCACAGACAAAGTTGACGCCTTCCTGTTTATAGGCGGAGGAAGATTTCATGCATTAGGCTTATGCCTCGTAACCAAGAAACCAATCGCAGTTGCGGATCCCTACGAAAATCGCGCGTACCTATTGAGTGATGAGTGGAAGGAGATTATGAAGAGACGTTGGGATGAGATATATAGAGCGAGGAGAGCGGACAGTTTCGGCGTGATTGTTGGGCTGAAGATGGGGCAATGTAGAATGGATGCCGCCCTCAAGGTGAAGTATGAGATACAAGAAAGCGGCAAAAAGGCGGCACTTCTCTGTCTACGGGAGATAACCCCGCAGGAGCTAATGCAATTTACAACAATTGACGCATTCGTGAATACGGCGTGCCCACGCCTATCTCTAGATGAAACTACATCATTCAGCAAACCGCTCCTCACAGTTGAAGAGGCATATGTTGCGATTGGAAAGATTAGCTGGCAGGAATTAATGGAGAAGGGAGTTATTTGAGACACTCATCGAAGGCCGGGTCTTAGGTGATCAGGAAAAAGCGCTTAGAGATTCTGCTTTCCAAATTAGATCCGATTCCAGAACCGAGACTTGAATGGGAGAGCTATATGCTTGATGCTGGAAGCGCAGCCAAGATCATCTACATCGCATCTTTTGTATACGGCGACATACGCGGAAAGAATGTGATCGACCTAGGCTGCGGGAGTGGCATACTGGCGGTAGGCGCATCGATAGCTGGGGCGAGATGGGTTGTTGGAGTTGATGTTGACAAGAAATCTATTGAAGCTGCTAAAAGGAACGCTTCAAAGGTTTCCGCGGACGTCGACCTGGTAGCCGGAGACATAAGTTGCGTAACTGGACACTTTGACACAGTACTCATGAACCCTCCTTTTGGAGCGTGGAAAAGAGGGGCGGATGTTTACTTTCTAGAGAAGGCGCTGCAGATCGGCGACGTCATCTATTCATTACATAAAGGCAGCGAGTCTGTGCGAAACTTTCTCAGCAGCAAAATACCTGATATTGGCGGGCATATTGACAAAGTTTACAGCTTGACCATTACCATTAGGCGGACTTTCAGTTTTCATAGGATGAGGCGATACTCGGTTAACGCTGATCTTTACAGGATAATTAGAAAAGCGTCAGATGCAAGGAGCAAAGCTAATATGTAGCGCAGTGTCGTAAAGTAGCGACAGGATGAACAGGGAGTAGGAGAAGGAGTAGGCGAAATGGCCGTCAAACAGCTAGGCAGAGAGAGCGGCTACTTTGTAACACCAGGGGAGAAGATAGGTGTTATTGAAGAATTTATACCATACTCGGGGACTCAGGTGGATAATGGCATAATACGTTCGACTAATGTTGGGTTTGTTCTTCTCGATTTTGCAAACAGGAGGATCTCCGTCTACCCGACTGCACGTAATCACAACATCCCAAAAGTTGGCAGCATAGTTATTGGCGAAGTCACGGGCGTGCAAAGCTCGATGGCTTTCGTACGCATCTCAAAAGTTGGCCGCAAATTCATATCAGGATCGTTTACGGGGGTTTTGCATATCTCGGACGTTAGCTTCAGGTATGCTGAAAACATTCTTGATTGCTTCAGGCTCGGAGATGTGATTCGCGCAAAAGTCATAAGCAACAAGAATCGAACATTTCATCTCACTACTAAGGGTGACAATCTAGGGGTCATATTTGCTCTATGCTCCCAATGTGGAGGACCACTAGTGCTTAAGGGAAAGATTCTTAGATGCGAATCATGCAATACATCTGAGAAGCGTAAGATCGCAAATGATTATGGTACGGTCAGCATGTAAAGATATGTGGAGGCGGCGGTCTTGCAGTTAAAGATATTGAAGAGGACGCAGAACGAGTTGAAGATTGAGATTGAGGGTGAAGGGCACACTTTATGCAACCTTTTAGAGTCGGTTCTTCTTGAAGACGATTATGTTGAATTTGCGGGCTATGATATTCCGCATCCGCTGGTTTCGAACCCGGTTATGCTGATAAAGACGAGAAATGGGAAGAGCCCTACAGATGCGGTCAAAGAGGCGGTTGATAAGATATTAGAAAGGGGAAGAATGTTGAATGAGAATTTCCTCAAAGCATTAGAGGAATGGAAGAAGTAGGTGAAGGATAATTTTAATTATCGCCATATGAGCAGCAAGTTATTAGGATGGAAAAAAGCCGGGGCCTCTAAGAAAAAAAATCGCTCATCTTTCATTCAAATTCTTAGCGGACAGGCGTAGGAGGATGGCAAAAGCGTCAACTTCCGAATCGCCACTCTCAATTATATTGATAGCTTCCTCAAGATCTACCGCCCCCGACATCCAGCCATATAGTATAATAGATTCCGCGGCATCTGCTTGCCTGTGCCTATCAGTCCTAGACGGCAAAAACTTTCGAAGGTCAGCCTTACGCAGCGCCGAAGCGAGAACTGAGCTATCCACCTTCCTACCAACCGGTCTTCCACACTTTTTTGAAAGAGCTAAAGAATAGAGAAAATTGACGAAAGCGTCCCCCAATGAGGCCAGATCCCGATCTTCAAGTACCGCGGATATATTCTCATGCTTTGGCGCGAAACTGAAGACTCCTAGTCTACGAGGCTCTGCTCCACTACTCATGATAGAATTTTTTCCTAAAGGAAGCTTTTAAGTTTTGGATTGAGATATGATGACTTGAGAGTACAAGCATATGGGCCGATAGTATCCCTTAATGTTCCAGCATGTACAGAGGCATAGGTTTACATGGCGGTGCAGATGAAGAAAACGATTGTTCTTAAGGTTGACAGCGAAAAACCAGAATTGGACGCGATTAGGATAGCTGCCGATGTTATTCGGAAAGGGGGCCTTGTAGCCTTTCCTACAGAAACTGTCTACGGTTTAGGGGCAGATGCATTAAATCCGAGAGCCGTAGAAGATATTTACCGGGCAAAGAAGAGACCGTTAGATAATCCCATAATCGTCCATATAGCAGACGTTCCTGACGTCTATAAAGTCTCTAAGGAGGTCCCCGAGGCAGCCGAAAAACTAATAGACATATTCTGGCCCGGCCCTTTAACATTAATCCTCAAGGCATCCGAGATTGTGCCGAGAATCACTACTGGGGGGTTGACAACGGTCGCAATAAGAATGCCTGACTCAAAGATTGCGTTAGCACTAATAAGGGAGTCACGTGTCCCAATCGCTGCTCCAAGCGCCAACCTTGCGGGGCGACCGAGCCCAACCCTAGCCGAACATGTTCTCAAAGATCTTGACGGGAGAATAGATTTAGTGTTGGATGGCGGGCCCACCAGGGTTGGGGTTGAATCGACTGTTCTGGATTTAATTTCAGATCCGCCGCAGATACTGAGGCCTGGGGGGGTTCCTTACGAAGAGATAAAGAGAGTTATCGAGAACGTCAGGCTTCATCCAGCCGCCTTGGCTAAAGAGAATGTTCCAGTTGATGTGGCACGCTCGCCCGGCATGAAGCACAGGCATTATGCGCCGAACGCTAAGCTCATCGTCGTGGAGGGAGATCTTAACGCTTCCTTGAGGAAGGTTCAGGAGCTGGTCAACCATTATAAAAGCTTAGGGCTGAAGGTAGGTGTACTCTGCACAGAGGAAAGAACCCAGTGCTTAACTGCCGATACTGTTAAATCATTTGGAAGGCGGGAGGATCTAGCCGAGATTGCAAGGAATCTTTTTAGGGTTCTCCGTGAATTCGATAAGGATGGAGTCGACGTTATAATAGCTGAAGGTGTTTCGGAGGAGGGTTTGGGACTCGCCGTAATGAATAGGCTTCGAAAGGCTTCAGGCTTCAATATAGTCAGGGCGGAATAGTTAAAAATCGTCTTCGGAGACTTCCCCTTCAGCATCCTCGATCCCCTTCTCTGTGATGATGAACCTCGCCGAGTTTTCAGGGAGATATGGACTGTCGATAACCCTCGCAACCCTCACACCCTTTGACCCCTTTCTAAGGTAAACTCTATGCGTACAGGCATGGGCCATTATATTTCCTCCGGCAGGCCTGTTGGGGTCGCCGAAGAATGTTGAAGGGTTCGCTTGGACTTGATTCGTGATTACCACGGCAACATTAAAGGCTTCGGAAAGCCGAAGGATCTTATGCAGGTACTGATTAAGCTTTTGCTGGCGTTCGGCAAGGTTTTCTCTGCCAAGATACTCGCCGCGGAAATGACTGATCATACTGTCGACAACTATCAGTTTAATGTTATTCTGGGGGCATAATGAGAATAGACTGTCAATCAACAGGCATTGGTGACTGCTATTATAGGCTCTTGCAACATAAATCCTGCTTGCAACCGCATTTGGATCCAGACCTCTTGCCGATGCAATCTGGTAAACTCTTTCGGGAACAAATGTTCCTTCAGTGTCTATGAACGCTACATTTCCCCCCAGGCCCCCCTGCTCCGGCGGCAGTTGTGCAGTGACGGAAAGCATTAGGCAGATCTGCGTCTTACCCGATCCATATTCACCGATGAGTTCGGTGACGGCTTGTGTCTCGATTCCCCCTCCGAGAATCTCATCAAGTTTTTTGCTTCCGGTCGTGCATCTATTCATCAGTTTTCTTCTCTCATAGAAGTCTTTGGCAGTCTGGAACTCGACCGCTACTATCTGTCTTGCTGCTTCCTGTATCTTTAGCACTGTATTGAAGCCTATCCCGGTTTTCTCCATGATCTCTTGCGGGGGTGATACGGCTATAGATTCTATTGTTGAGTAGCCTGCTGCCCTAAGTTTGGATGCGGTTGATACGCCTACACCGTCTAGAGATTCTATATCCTCAGACATTTTTAATCATACATCCACTCAATATTCTTCGAGGATATTGTCTTCCAGCATTTCTTGCATACTGGAAGCTGCTTTCCCTTATACATGATGTATAGGGCTATATCTGTGCTTCTGCATTCTCCGTCCCACGGATTTTTGCACACTTCCTCTAAATGTCCCACTGTTCCCTCTACGCTAAGATTCGCAGCCGCATTGGATTGTGGCCTCTTTCTTCTATTCATTGGTACTGATCGCCTTCCGTGGGAATGTAGAAGTAGAGAGTATATAAGGGATCGGTGATTTCTGGGGGAGGGGTGGGGCGCAGATATCGACTTCGCTTCCAGGTCTTACCCCCTTATTAACTTGATTTTCTGCAAGAATTCAATTATATTTCTCGCTAATTCATCGTCCAGATTAATTTTGTAGGTCTTGGGTGTGTACGGATATTCTTTGACCATATTCAGTCTTACAAGAGTCTTCAATTGGTTGTCGACGGCAGGTGTGCGCAGCCCGGTCAGCTTAACCAAAGCGTACTTCGTGAACGCTTGGTTAGGGTTCAGCGCCAGATGTAATATGACTCTGAAAGCGCTTCCTCCTCCGAGCACATCCTCAAGTTTTTTCCATATATCTTCTTCAGTCTTCATCAGTCTTCTTCAATTTCTCCATCAAGTTGCTCAAAAATTTGTCAAGGTCCAGGGCTGAGGCGCCTGAAATCCCGATTTCACTAAGAGACTTCATCTCCACTATTCCTCTGTAGATGAGATCTTGAAGATGTTCCTCAAATTTTTCACAGGGTTTCATGTTGTATTCTTCGCATAGCATGTTGTAACTGTTTCTGATCTCGCGCAGTCCGACGTATGCCGCCTTACTCGTCCTTAGGCATCGTGCAAGGGAGAGGAGTATCATTTTTCCATCATTGTCTAGGCTCATTACATCCTCGGTTGTTATGGCCGGGTTTACGCCGCCGTAGACCTTTCGGACATGGTCGGGCAGAATTTTTCCCACACCCAGATTTTCAGCTAAGTTACCAGAGTAATATAGAAGATCTAGCCCCACCCGGATATCCCCGTTGACGGGCGGATTGGCCGTTATATCGCATATGAGATCTAATGTCTCATCATCTATGGCGCCAGGCTTTAATGCTTCGTCCACCCTATCCTGGAGTATGTCTCTTATCTCTTTTCCCTTATATCTTGGAAAATTGATGACTCCCATGCCGAGGGTTGATTTTTCCGCAGGATCTAGACGATCATGCCACTTGAGTGATCTTGCTATGAAGATTATGCCGATGATGGGTGAGGGTCTTCCCGGGTCTATCTCAGTTATGCGTGTCAGATCATAGACAAGATGCTCCTTCGGGTTTATTTGTAGGAAATAGTCGATCTCGTCGAAGGAGAGGATTAGATACTGGTTGTTCACTCTCAGGTATCTAATCAGCTCTCTCATCATCTCCTCCGGGCTTAGGCTTCTTGTCGAGATTTCTGGGGCAACCTTCTTCACTAAGTTGCCGAATAACACGAATTTTGTGGTTCCTTCAACTTTGCAGTTGATGTAAGCGTGTCTCAAATTGATTCTATCTTTCTTCGCCTGTTGCGTAAGATGCTCGCCGAACTTTATGGTTGTACATGTCTTTCCGGTTCCGGTGTCACCAATAATCTGAACGAAACGTGGATAAGCGTTATTTATGTCCTTGATTAAGCCCCCATATATTGAGAGGAGAATGTTTATCTGGTCCTCACGGTGTGGGAGCCTCTTGGGTATATAATGCGGCGAAAGCTTATTCCTATCCTTAAATATTAGGCTGCTTGCCAATTAGATCGATGGATCCTCCTTTCTCAACAGTTATTCTTATTCTTTGCATCTTATAAAGGATGATGAGCCTTCAGAGTTGCACCTAAATTTATAGGAGCTTGAAAAATTCCATATAGTTGTGCGGAAAGTATAAATTTTAGTTGCTTATACCATTGCCTCATCTTGGGGTGCGATGCAGCTGTGGCGTATAAGTATCTCGCACAGGCTTGGAAGGATCCTGACTCCTCATTTATAAGAGACTTGATGAGGGAGAGGGTTATAGAGTGGCGGAAGGAGCCAGCAATAATTAGGATTGAAAAGCCAACTAGAATTGACAGGGCTAGGAGGCTGGGTTATAAGGATAAGCCAGGCTACGTTGTTGTCCGGGTCAGGGTTAGAAGGGCTGGGATGAGAAAAAAGAGGCCGAGGTCTGGAAGAAGACAGAAAAGGATGGGTGTTGAGAAGTATAAGCTTACTAAGAGTATGAGGCTGATAGCCGAGGAGAGGGCGGCGAGAAAGTTCCCAAACCTCGAAGTTCTCAACTCTTACTGGGTCTGGCAGGATGGAAAGTATAAGTGGTTTGAGGTTATACTCGTTGATAGAACCCTTCTGCCCGAGCTCAAACTTGGAAAAGGAAGGGGAAGAGTCTTCAGAGGCTTAACGAGCGCAGGTAGAAAAATGAGGGGCCTTATGGCCTAAGAATTCTCAGACAATGTAGACAAGGGCTGCTAAAACGCTGCCATGTGAGCCTTCTGGAACCTCGAGGGTTTCAATCCGATATTTTGTGTTATCAAGTTCTATCCCTCTAACCCTAGCCATCTCAGCAAGCCTTCTCTCAAGCTCCTTCCTCAGGGAAGCCTGATCCATACAACCGTACGCTTCGGCGACCAAGCCGTATCCCTCTTCCTCGTCTATTCCGTAGGCGATCCCAGCGCTTATTGTCCCCCCAGTTCCCTCAGCAGCAGCCATAACGGCATAAGTGATCGAGCCTACCGGGATCTTTTTAGGCTTGGTCTCCACGCAGTTCGGCGGAATTATGGAACTTACCCTAACAATATTGCATTCCGACAGTCCAGCAGCCTTCAAGGCAAGGTCAAACGCGTTGAGTGTTGAGACCTTACTCACAGCCTTGCCGCTTGTCACAAAAAAGGACTTAGGGATCACTTTATTCACCTCTACTCACATGGAGCGGTGTTCATCCCTAAAATAATGGAGAATATTAGTTTTGCGATCAATCCGCATAGTGGAACGCGTCAGAATGATGAAACAGTCCAATCCGATAATAAAAAATGCTGAGAAGAATGGGCATATTGATTGATCTCAAGAGTTTTGGTAGCCCGGGGGAGATTCGAACTCCCGTCAGAGGCTCCAGAGGCCCCGATGCTTGGCCGCTACACCACCGGGCTTAAATATCAGAATCTATTTGAGCCACTAATTCATAAAATACTTTTCTGTTCTCGCCGCTGCTTAATGTCTCCGCTTCTTTTTGAACGGTCTGCTCTCGGATAGGTGCCATGGAACCTGTATGTACGTCTTTTCTGAGAGGTTATTCTTTGTGTTAACCTTCAAATCTTCCCCGCTTATTCGCCGTATTAAGCCGCCTCTAGCCACGTTCAGTCTTAATCGGCCCTTGTATAGTGTTGTGTAGGCCCCTCTGACTTCGATCACCTCGTTTACCACGGGCTTTAGGGATGTGTTATCGCGAAGGGTTAGGATGACTGTTCCAGTCTCGTCGCCTACAAGCACCTCCGTAACCAGCCGTTGCCTTGTAATCCCCTTCGCCGGGATCGAGAATGTTGGGAAAATGCTCACGACCTTTACAATGAGGTTTAGGTCTTGGAAGTTGGGTTTTAGGCTGGCGACATTCACGTATTCTGTTGGTGTGAAACCCATATTTGACAGCTTCTTTAGAGGAGAGTATTGTGTTCGCCTAATTAAGAATATTGATGGGATTTATGAGAAGAGGACCGTAATCATTTCTCTCCTTTTCTGCCTTATTCCGATGATGATTTCTTTAACCCTTCTGAGAGCCTCCTCCACATAGGCTTCTCTTACATCCTCAACCCCGAAAGCTTCTACGGCCCCTTTATAGATGATGCTTGGCGATGCCACGGAATCCTCTAAGAATCGGAATAGTGTTGTGAAGTCAAATCTCCTATTCTCGATTACGGAGACAAGCCACGCAAAGTTCTCGAGCATGTGGAGGGAGCTTGAAATCATGTAGTGAGCGGCCTCTTCGAAGTAGGCGTCCTCTATGAGAGATTGCGCACGGTTAAAGAATCCCTTCCAAAAACTCTCCCTGCAATAATAGTTCAGCGAGTTCATAACCTTATGGTGCAGGGTCTTCACTGTTGAGGAATTTGAATGGACGAAGCCTGAAGCTGCTTTCCACACGTCGGTTAGAGATGAGAGGATCCGCTCGCATCCCTGCTCTTCAGCTTGGGTGAGCGACGATATTCTAAGGTAATCTTCTAGGAGCTTGGAGGCTTCAAACCGCTCAGCCGATGACTTTACATGCTTGACGAAGCGGCTATTTGAAATCGGCAGCCTGTTCAGCTCTATTAGAATCTTCATCGTTGCATCTAGTGCCGCTGCCGCACTTACCTTAGCGCTCTTAAGGTCACCCTTATTGTAGGATGAGAAGCCTCTGCTCAGGTATATGTCCGCTTCAGTAAGATAATCCATTGTGCGCAGATCTATTCTTTCAGGCTTGCGGTAGGTATTCAGAATCAGCTCTTTGACCTTGGCAAGCTTCGCTTTACGGTCGAAGAGAATCTCAGCCTCAAATAGTTTTTGATCTATCTCGGGAGGGTTCTCCCTTAGAACCCATCTCTCCGGGACGAAGTCTAAATCTATAAAGAAACCGTCGATCTCAGCGCGCTCCACATACTCATAGCCGAGATTCCTAGAATCCACAATTAATAGGTCTATGTCGCTGCTTGACACTGCTTCGCCTCTGCTCCAGCTTCCGAAAAGGCAGACCCCTGATATGCTATCTCTAGCCTTCAGATCGTCTAGAAGTTCTTGGATTACTGAACCGACTTTCTCCGGCCAATCTCCCAATCTTTTCCCTCGCCGCATTCTAGCTCTCGTCATTCTAGTATAAAAGTTTCAACCCTTTATGTAGTTTTTACGGGCAGAGGAGACTTTTCATCATGTTGAGTGCTGCCTGTTTGGTCATATAAATATTTAGGCCGACCGAAAAATTTAAATATTAGAAGCCCCGCATAGTATCGGTCAAAACGGGGCTAATGAGCTAACTGATGATTCGGATCTCCCGGAGAACGGGAGGTGAAGAATCACGTTTTGTGAGGTTATCCGTTTTACTCTTTAGGCA
Organism: Candidatus Bathyarchaeota archaeon; assembly: GCA_025059045.1. Lineage (NCBI taxonomy): Archaea > Thermoproteati > Candidatus Bathyarchaeota > Candidatus Bathyarchaeota archaeon. The sequence goes on from JANXEA010000014.1 coordinate 91,300, forward strand.
TAATAATGGAGGGTATGACCGAGATGGAGAAGAAGGAACTTCAGCCTCAGAGGCAGATAATGGCCAGCAAGTGTCCAGAATGTGAGAGTACAAACCTAATTCACGATTACGATAGTGGAGAGACCATATGCGGTAATTGCGGGCTCGTTGTGCAGGACATTATGATGGATGAGGGGCCTGAGTGGAGAGCGTTTACACAGGAGGAGAAGGAGTCCCGCAGCAGAGTTGGCATACCCACCTCATACTCGGTCCATGACAAGGGGTTATCAACGTCTATAGATAGGATTGACCGCGACGCGTTTGGCAGGAAGCTTCCACTATCGACGAGGCTCCAGATGTGGCGCCTGAGGAAGTGGCAGATAAGATCTAGGGTTCACTCATCTATAGATAGGAATCTTGCTCAGGCAATGACTGAACTTGACCGCCTATCAGATAAGGTTTCAGCACCCTCAGCGGTTAAGGAGAAGGCTGCGCTCATATACCGCAAAGCATTGGATGAGGGTCTTGTTAGAGGAAGGTCTATCGCCGCTATCGCGGCCGCTTCCCTCTATGCAGCCTGCAGGGCGACTGGCACGCCTAGAAATTTGAGGGAGATTGCAAGAGCAAGCTTGGTTAAGAAGAAGGATGTTGCTAGATGCTATAGGCTTCTGCTGCGTAAGCTTGATATTCAGATGCCGATCGCTGATCCCATCATATACATATCAAAAATATCTGAGAAAGCAGCGATACCGGGTCACATACAGTCGATAGCTGTTCAAATCTTGAGCGAGGCTAAAGAAAAAAATATTTCTGCGGGAAAGGATCCGATGGGGCTTGCCGCAGCGACTCTTTATATCGCATGTAAGAGGGCCGGCGAAAAGAAGACCCAGAAGGAGATCGCTGACGCTGCAGGCGTCACAGAGGTCACTGTTAGGAATAGGTTTAAGAATCTTAAGAAGCTGCTGAACCTGGAAATCCCTGATTAGACTTCAGATTTATCCTCGTTACCCATCTTCTTTTCTATTTCTAAAATTAGTGGGCCAATATAGCCGCATTCTAGGCAGATGTATCTTGTCGGAATGAGCCAAGCGTCAAGTTTGCTGGACAATTTAATGTTGACGCTTCCACAGCGTGGGCAAGCTTTTATGGTGGTGGATGTCGGGGAACGATGCGCAATAATTCTAAATAGCGATCTTATTCGCTTAAGCACCTTCATGAGAGATTCTTCTCGCCAGACTGCCTATTGCACTTCGATATTTTCTTCAGGGTAACCCATTTTAATGAGAAACTCGTATGCCTTTTCTCTTTGGTCCCCCTGCAGCATTATCTGCCCATTCTTGGCTGTTCCACCGCAGGCGCAGAAGCTTTTTAATTTCTGCGCGAGCCTTCCGAGGTCAATGTCTTTACTGTCTATGCCGTCGATAATCGTCATTGGTCTATTGAACTTTCTTGTCTCCGCCCGGACAATAATTTTCTGCTGCTCCTTACTGATCTCTCCACAAACACAGATGTCCTTAGGAAGACCACACTTTGGACAGATGTCAACCATTACTCTGGTCTTTGCTCCTTTATCGCCTCAACCAATATAGATGATTGGGGGATATTTAAGACTTTAGGGTTTGACCACTCTTCATAGTGGTGGAAGAGACCTTAATTGTTCGAGGACGTATCCGCGGATTTCTTGAGGGGTGGGCAGCTCGCACGCTATCTTTCCATCTTTTATGAGTGGTTTAAGCATTGGGTAAGTTAAGCCGCCGCATCTTGGGCATTTTGGAGACTGCTCGGATGATGGTTGCACAGTGTCCGCGAAGCATTTTTTGCACCGCCAGACCTGTTTCTTCCCGCTTAATTTCCCCCTTTTAGCCGCATATCTTCCCTCGACTTCCACAATGTCCATTGCGAAGTCAACTGTTGGGGCGTTGCTTATAGATGTCCCCACACCAAAGGCCTCGGCGCCAGCATCTCTCAGAATTCTGATTGACTCCTCGTCTAGGCCTCCTGAGACAAAGATCTTCACATGCTTATATCCTCGGAGGTCAAGTTCCCATCTTACTTCGCGCACAATCTCGGCGAAGTTCCCTTTACGCGACATTGGGGTATCTAACCTTACGCCGTAGAGCCTATCTTTTAGAGCATCTGCCGCCATAATGGCCTCAACCTTCTCGTCTAGGTATGTGTCCACTAGACAGATTCTCGGCACATCCTCCGGCATCAGTTCATCAAATGATCTCCAAGCTTCTATCTGGCTTCCCAACGCTACGATTAGGGCGTGCGGCATGGTTCCGCTCGGCTTGATTCCGATGCGTTCAGCCCCTATCACGCTTGACACTCCATCAAGCCCGCCGATGTAGGAGGATCTGTCAAGCATAGGCGCTATTGCCGGATGCATCCTGCGTATGCCGAAGGCGATGACTAGCTTATCTCCCGCAACCTTTCTCACCCTCGCAGATTGTGTTGCAACTCCAGTAGACTGGCAGAGCATGCCGAGCATCGGGGTTTCTAGGAGACAGAACTCGCCATATGGCCCCTCAACATATAGGACTGGTTCCCTAAAGCCCCTGTAATCATGTGGGAAGAAGATTGTTCCTTCCGGCATCGCGTACACGTTAACTGGGCATCCCTCAAAGAGGTTGGCGACCTCCTCAATCCCGCATAGGACTGCCCATTCCCATCCCTTCGGTAATCCTCCGGCAGTTACCTCCGCCACAACATTAACCCTATCCTTCTTCTTGGCTTGTAGAATCTGCTTCGTCCTTACGAAGTATATGTCTGTTGTCTTCCCATTCTTTATCTCTTCGTCGTCAGCGTAATAGAAGCGCCTCAAATTCTACACCTATCCGAATGGGTATTGATTGAGAAGGATATGTCAGTCTGGCCTTAAAAACTTGTTTTCCTACGCATATGTGCGGCTTGGATGCGGATGATGTAGAGTGGAATAAAAATATAGGGATACTAGGCTGTTATGTTTTCGATTGGTGTTCTATGCTTCCCCACAAAGGGAAGTGATCCGTTTCCAGTTCTCGTCAACCCATCTTTGGATGACTTCGACCTCATGTTGAAACTCAGGTGTGAATAGGTGTCTAAATCTGCCCTGAACCTTAAGGAATTCTGAGACCGGTTTAGGCGTCGGAACCTTTATGTTAAGTTTATACCTTCCTCTCTCAAACTCGTAGACTGGCCAGTATCGTGTTTGGACGGCAAGTCTTGCCACCTCAATACTCTTGTCAGAGTCGAATCTCATTCCTAGAGGGCATGGTGAAAACACGTGGATGACTGCCGGCCCCTTCACGTCAAGAGCCTTCTGAACTTTTGTTATGTAATCGTTCCAGTAGGCAGGTGAAGCTGTCGCCGCATATTCTATGCCATGGGCCACGCATATGCCTATAAGATCCTTCTTGAACTCGGGTTTCCCGGGGATCACCCTTCCAGCCGGGCTTGTCGTAGTTGATGCTCCATGTGGTGTCGCTCCGGATCTCTGGATCCCAGTGTTCATGTAGGCTTCGTTGTCATAGCATATGTAAACGAGGTCGTGCCCTCTTTCCATGGCGCCTGACAGCGCCTGGATTCCTATGTCGAAGGTTCCACCGTCGCCTGCGAATGCTATAACATCAACATCCTTATTCCAGGCTTCCCTCTTGGACAGGGCTTTGACGGCGGATTCTATGCCTGAGGCGACGGCTGCTGCATTCTCGAAGGCGATGTGGACCCATGGGATTCTCCATGAGGTGTATGGGTAGATGGTGGATGAGACCTCTAAGCATCCTGTCGCATTAACGGCTATCGTTGGTCTCTTAAGCGCCTTCATAGTCATACGTACAATTATTCCGGCGCCGCATCCAGCGCAGAGTCTATGCCCAGAAGTGAAGAGCTCCTCCGTCGTCAGCTCCTTTAATGTGACCATCTATTCTCTCACCCCAACAAATTTTACTGGCTCATTCACTTTTCCAGTCTTGGATACTTCAAGGCCTTCCTCGAAGAGGCCTCTAATGTCGGATGGTGCGATATCTCTTCCTCCTAGCCCATATACGACGTTAATCACCTTCAATTCCCTCTCCGCCTGATATAGAGCCGAGATAACGTCGCTGCAGAGTGGGTTGTAGGGTGCTCCGAAGCTGCAGGCCCTGTCCAGAACTATTAGGGCCTTCAGGTTTTCGGTTGCCTTGACGATCTCCTCGGCTGGGAATGGTCTATATATCCAGGGCTTTATGACGCCTACCTTGAAGCCTTTCTTGCGCATGCTGTCCGCCACATATTTTGTTGTTCCAGCGGTGCTTCCGAGGCAGAGTATTGCTACTTCAGCATCCCCAATTCCGAAGGTGTCAATAATCCCGTACTTTCTTCCAGAAATCTGCTCGTATGCCTCATTAACTGAGCTTATGACCCCCTTTGATTCCTTGATGGCCTCGACTTGCTGGCGTTTCATCTCGAAGTAGTAGTCTGTGAGGCATAGTGCGCCCACGGTTATGGGTTTGGCAGGATCAAGCGTTATCTCAGCCTTTCTTGTTGAAACAAAACTGTCAACTGCCTTATCGTCTAGGGTCTTTACACCTTCGAGGGCGTGGGAGAGGATGAAGCCGTCTATGTTGACACTGACTGGGAGTAGCGCTTTTTTGTCCTCAGCTATCCTGAAGGCTTGAATTGTCCAGTCATAGGCTTCCTGCACATTCTCCGCGTATATCTGAATCCAGCCGCAGTCTCGGGAGCCCATCATGTCCGAGTGGTCGCCGTGAATGTTAATGGGCGCTGAAAGTGCGCGGTTGACGACACCCATGACTATTGGGCACCTTAGGCCAGAGGCGATATAGAGCATTTCATGCATTAGTGCTAAGCCCTGGCTTGAAGTTGCTGTGAAGACTCGCGCTCCAGTTAGGCTTGCGCCTATGCAGGCTGAGAGAGCTGAATGCTCAGATTCTACGCATATGAACTCTGTCTTTACTTCACCGTTATGAACGTACTCGCTGAAGGCTTCGACGATTATCGTCTGCGGTGTTATGGGGTAGGCTGCGACGACGTCTACGTTGCACTGCTTAACCGCGTAGGCTATCGCTTCATCGCCTGTTAAACCGATAAGTTTACTCATGCTCACCTCTTCTCCTCTATCATCGTTATCGCCTTGACTGGGCACTCATTTGCACATATGCCGCATCCTTTACAGTAATCTAGATCTACGGTGACGTGTTTTTCTAAGCGTTTTATCGCCCCGTCTGGGCAGTATATCCAGCATATGAGGCAGTTGACGCATTTATTCGTGTCTATTACTGGTCTGAAGGCTCTCCAGTCTCCGGTCTTATACTTCGTTGCGGAACCTGGCTCCAAGAGTATGCCGCCGATGGGAACAGTTTTCCAACCGGGTTTCTTCTCTTCACCCAACGATCTTCGCCTCCTCATATGCTCTGGCTATAGCCGCTATGTTCTTTTCGCCTACGGCTCCTGGAAACCTTTCCCTAATCACCCTGTTGATTGACTCTAGGGTTACAAGTTTGACGCCCCTAGCAAGTGCTCCTAGCATCGCAGTATTGTATATTGGTCTTCCAAGAATATCGAGCGCGATTCTGACCGCGTCGACCGTGCAGACTCGGGCATTCCTAACCCCAAGTCTCCTCCCGAGTTCTTCAGGTTGTTTATCAGTATTCGCGATTATCGTTCCATTCTCAACCAGCCCCTTTGTCACGTCTATGGCGCCGATCAGTGTTGGGTCAACCACGACCACGATGTTCGGCATATATATGTGACTGTGGATGGTTATCGGTTCATCTGATATTCGCGTGTACCCTGTGACCGGTGCTCCTCTCCTCTCAGGGCCGAACTCTGGGAATGCCTGAACATATTTGCCGTCATATAAGCCTGCATATGCTAGGAGCCGGCTTACGGTGACTATTCCCTGTCCTCCTCTTCCATGCCACCTAATCTCGCTTAACAGGTAAGCGCCCTCCTGTACGCGTTTTTCACTCCAGGTTTATGGTTAATGGGAAATACATCAAACTTATAACTTTACCTATAAGTGAACGTTATTCACTCCTTTTACAGAGTGCTGTCTGGAGGAGGAGCACGAGGAAGCTGAGGGTGAAGCTGAATAGGTATGGCGCGTTTCGGGCGGATTCTGAGAGGGTTCCGCCTATCAGAGGCCCGATGACGTATCCCAGCCCAATGAGACTTTCGAATATTCCTGCTGCGTAAGCTTTTGATTGGCTCCATAGTCTGAAGAGCGATGATATTGAGGCCGCATAGGATAGGCCTGCGCCGAAACCGTAGACTATGAAACAGAAGGTGAAAGATTGGGGGGTTGAGGCCTGTGAGGTGATGAGGGATGCGGTGGCGAGGGATAATGATCCAAGAAGGAACATTCCGTTCTTTCCAATCTTTGCCTCTATCCTCGTTGCTTTTAGGAATGTGAGGACCCTCGCGGCGCCGAATGAGAATGTTATGAAGCCGATCTCATATGGCGGAAAGTTCAAATCTGTTGCGTGGTATGGGAAGAGGCAGGTTATTATCCCAACCGTTGTGGAGAAGAGGATGATTGATGCGAATGCAAGGTTGGCGGATCTCATCTCCCTTTTTAGCATCATATTGAATGAGGCCCTCTCATGCTCTTTCTTCTGCTCCATAATGAAAATAAGGCTTAGGATGCCTAGGGGTATTGAAAGGACTGTTGAGAATATGAAGGGCGAGAGTATAGAAAACCTTTCAATCAGCATTCCTCCTATTAGGGGGCCGAGCAGCATGGCTAAGCTCCAAGAAATATTGAACTTCCTCAGCGTCTCTTCGAGTCTCTCACTATGAAGATCTGCAATAAGCGCCTCTACTGATGGCCAGAAGATTGCGGCTGAAAGGCTTTCCAACCCTCTCACCATGATGAGTATTATTGAATCTTTGGTGAGACTGTAGAGTATGCAGGAAAGCCCGAAAGAGAGGAGGGATAGGTAGACAAAACGTTTTCTTCCGAAACGGTCTGAAAGCATGCCTGAGATGAGCGGCATGAAGGAGTATATGAGACCGCCAGTCGAGCCTATGATGCCTACGAGGAAGGGCGAGGCCCTTAACATGTTTGCGTAGATTGGAACTGCTAGGCTTGTTACGCCTGCAAGCATTTGAAATGCGAATACGTCAAGATAGAGAAAGGTCTCTGAGATTCCGGATTTGGGATGCTCTGCATCTTCGCTGTTCACGCGCATAAGTTAACAGGTTCAAGGCTATAAACAGATTTCTCTATTCCAGAAGAGAAAAAGTGTTAAGAAGTATGTGATACCTGTGGGTCTCGAGAAAAAAGTGGGTGAAGAGCGGGGAATGTGCAAGATTTAGCGTTATTTAGAATTCGCCGCCGCCATAGCCGCCCGATGGTGCGCCCTCTTCCCCTTTAGGCGTCTTCGGAGGCTTCATCTTCCCCGCGGCTATGATATCATCGATCTTTAATATCATTGTTGCAGCTTCGGTTGCAGACTTTATTATCTGCTTCTTCACTGCCAGCGGTTCGTAGACTTCAAGTTTCTGCATGTCCTTGACGTCTCCTCCAAAGACGTCGACTCCGGCCCATATCTCTCCCTTCTCATGCCTCGCTCTGAGCTCCGACGTTATGTCGATTGGATCTAAGCCTGCGTTTTCGCCGAGAGTTATTGGAATGACTTCTAGAGCGTCTGCAAAGCATTGGACGGCGAGCTGCTCTCTTCCGGGCAGGGTTTCCGCGTATTCTCTTAGGGTCTTTGCAACCTCGATTTCCGGCGCGCCGCCTCCGAGAACCACCTTCGGCTCCTGGACCACGTCTCTTACAACGCAGAGAGCGTCGTGGACGGATCTTTCAGCTTCGTCTACGATCCTCTCTGAGCCGCCTCTAATGAGTATGGCGACTGACCGCGGGTTCCTGCATCCCTCTATGAATGTCATCTTGTCATCTCCGATCTTTCGCTCCTCTACCAGGGCGGCGTATCCTAAATCCTTCTCTGTCAAGTCTTCCAGGTTGGTTACAACTTTTCCTCCAGTGGCCTTGGCGAGCTTCTCCATGTCTGACTTCTTGGCTCTCCTCACGGCGAGTATCTTCTTTCTGGCTAGGAAGTGTTGGGCCATGTCGTCTATGCCCTTCTGGCATATGACCACGTTCGCCCCGGTTGCAGCGATCTTCTCAACCATGTTTCTGAGCATGTTCTCTTCTTCGCGGAGGAAGGCTTCCATCTGCTCCGGTGTCTCGATGTTGATCTTCGCGTCGAATTCTGTCTTCTCAACCTCTAGTGCGCAGTCCAGTAGCGCTATCTTGGCTTCTTCGACGCGTTTCGGCATGCCTGGATGTACAACTTCCTTGTCGAGGACAATACCCTTTATGAGTTTCGTCTCTGTAATGGATTCTCCCGGTTTCTTTTCGACCATTATGTCGTCTAAGTCGACTCTGTAGCTGTCTCCAACTTTTTGGGCCACGTGGAGAACTGCTTCGACGGCTATGTCTGCTAACAGTTCACGGTTCTCGGAGACTAGCTTGCTCGCCATAGCTGTCATTGCGACCTTCTTGAGGTATATCTTGTCGAGCGGATCTACTTTGATGGCGATCTTTTCAAGGGTCTCCAGTGCCTTGTCAGCCGCCTTCTTGTAGCCGTCGATGATGATAGTTGGGTGAACATTCTTGTTCAGGAGGTCCTCCGCCTTCGTCAGGAGCTCCCCAGCAACGATGACGGAGCTTGTTGTTCCGTCTCCAACCTCGTCATCCTGGGTTTTGGCAACTTCAACCATCATCTTGGCTGCCGGATGCTCAACGTCGATCTCGTCTAGTATGGTTCGGCCGTCACTTGTTATGGTGACGTCTCCTAGGCTGTCCACCAGCATCTTGTCCATTCCCTTTGGTCCTAGGGAACTCTTAACGGCCTCTGCTATGATGCGGGCGGCCATTATATTGTTGTGCTGCGCTTCTTTTCCCCTGGATCTTGTTGACCCTTCCTTTAAGATCAGGACCGGAATTCCCTGAGCGGTGGACATGGATATCTCCTCCAGGTATGTTGATAATTAAATATTTTTATGCTATGAAGAATAGGTCGAATTTATATACTTTTCTAAACTGGTAAGCGGATTATTGGCTCCGCGGAACCGTCAAGTTTAAGTCTGGAGGTAAAGGATTTTTGTAGTGTAGGCACCGGTGAGATAAATGAAGGATAGGAAGAAACGCAGTTTGTTTGACGAGTTTTTTGGCAGCTCCCTGTTTGAGGATATAGACAAGATCTTTGAGGATATGCGAGAAGGTAAAGAAGTTGAGAGCGGCTATTCCATAAGCGTTACGCAGACTCCGCAGGGGACAAAGGTCCATGTTAGGGCTGGGAAAGGTGTGGACGTGAACACGTTGAGACGGCAGCTTGAGAGGCAGTATCCTAATGCGCAGATTGAGATAGAGGGGGGCCGGCCGCTGATTAGGGAGATCTCGACGAAACCGATAATTGAAGAAGATAAGGATGAAGGCGGCAGGTGAACTTTGGCGCCGCATGCCTTTAACATCATATCTTCCTGCCTGAGCTTTTGCGCTTGTACCTAGAAAATAGAAGTAAAAATCTCTCTATTTTCGATCACCCCCTCCTAGGTGTTTATATACTCTGATTAGGATTTGACCTCTGCGGGTCTACTGTACAAGGGTTCTGGAAAATGATCTTCAATACCTCTAAATAAGGTCTTTCTGTTCTTACATAGACGAAGACCAAAATTACTCAAACGAGCTATTATGCCGATTGCATGCCTATCAGCTCTGTTTATCAGCAACTCTACCCTTAGATGCCTTAAATCCTCCCATATATCTCATAAATGTTAAGGAAAGATCTTCTGGAATCCTTATGCAATCATACTAAAGCCGAGGTATATCCTGAAGACTGGATTAAAGCAGATGATAACAGATCGATTATCTTTATAAGGAAAGTTACAAATAGAAGATAATCGAAAAATAGATGTAATCAACGCGAAAATTACCCAGTAAAAGACCGAAAGCTCCAAAAAACCGCCTCGGGTTTGAAGACGAAAAATCCCATAAAGGGAATTGAAAGACCGATTTGTCGAGAAGAAGCATCTTAATCAATGTAATAATCTGGAATAGTCGCCTTTAGGCGAATCTCTAAGGCTTTTATGGTATGTTTTCGTGTTTTTCGTTTTTTAGGGCTGCGGAAGTGTTGTCAGGGTGACTGTGGAGAATCGAAGATGGGGGAAGACACTAACATCTAATTATTTGAATTTTGGCGTTGTAAGGATTCTCTACGTTCGGAAAATCACCTTTATTTGGCGGGATCATCTTACCAATATGTGCCGCTACGTCAAACGTTTAGAGGGTTCAGGCCTGATGTTCCGGGGAAGATTCGCTGGAGCTTGTTGCAAAAGATAAATAAATGTGCTGGGTAACAGTAAACTAGTTCAATGGGCCGGTCGTCTAGCCTGGTTAGGACGTCTGCCTGACGCGCAGAAGGTCGCCAGTTCAAGTCTGGCCCGGCCCACTTATTTTCTGGTTGCTCTACCTGTTTTTTTCAGCGCATTTTTTGGATTTGAAGTTAAAGGAAGTTAGAGGTTTAACTGGCAACTAAAATACTTAAGGCTTGAGTGCTCAAATCTTTTATCCGAGGCAGGAATATTTGCGCAGATGCTACCTAATTAATGGATCTAATGAGAAGAACATTGTTAGACTACTCTTCTATAACCCAGAATTAGACGGCCTCATAGAGTTTGAGAATGAGAATTACAAACCATACTTTTTCACAGTGCCGGATGTTAGCGGCGTGATCAGTGAGTCCCTGAAAGACCTTTCAGCAAATTTAAGCGTCGGGGAGAAGATTGATCTCTTCTCTGGAAAGCCTAGAAAGTTACTTAGGGTAGAGCTCTCAGATCCCTCTCAACTTCAAGTAGTCTCCAGGCTTCTCAGGAGCGGATGGGAAAGCGAGGTTCCCTACGTGTCAAGCTACGTGTATGATAATGGGCTGGTTTTCGGCGCAATGCACACCATTGACGGAAAGCCCACAATAACAACAGACGTAGATGAGGACATCAAACTAAGATTTCGGGAAAAGTTTTCAAGCCTTAGGGATGCTGACCCCCTCAAGTATGAGATGCTGGAATTCTGGTTCTCACTCTGCTCCCAGCCGATACCGCAGACCTCCCCCAACAAGCTAGGTTTACGGCAAGATATAGGCTATGAAAGCCTATACCTAGCATTCATGCTATCCCGCCTGGCTAACATCCCACTGCCATCCGCGCTTTCAAGCCGCCAGGTCAGCGTATGGATAAAATCCATTCTCCACTCATACCTGAGAAGGAAGAATACCCTGATCCCAGCTGACAACGAGCTTAGGAAGGGCGAAACTCCAAGAAGCATTCCAGGCGGCTTAACCTTGCCACCTAAACCTGGAACATACTTCAACACCTACGTCCTAGACTTCGAGAGCCTATACCCAAGCATCATCGACTCCTACAACCTGTCATATGAGACAATAGACTGCAACCACGGTGAATGCGCGGGGAATAGGGTTCCAGGCGCCAAGCACCATGTCTGCACGAGAAGGAGAGGCGTCTACTCCATACTAATCGGGGCTCTAAGAGATCTTAGAGTCCAATGGTTCAAGCCCATCTCGAGAGACCCAAAGATTCCTGAGGAGCAGAGGAGGCTGGCCGAAGCAGCATCAAGGCTCCTGAAGCTGATACTGGTCGCAAGCTACGGCGTTACAGTCAGAATAAGAGGACTAGCATGCCCAGCCCTTGCCGAATCAATAACAGCATACGGCAGATACGCCCTTAAGGAGAGTTGGAGCATCGCTGAGGAGATGGGGCTTGAACCGCTCTACGGCGACACCGACTCACTCTTCATCAACAACCCCGATGAGGTTAGGGTACAGCAGCTCATAGGGGTGGTGAGAGAAAGGCTCCGCCTAGGCCTGGCTTTGGACAAGATCTACAGCGTCTGCATCCTCACAAGAGCTATGAAAGCCTATTTCGGCGTCAGGAAGGACGGACAGCCGGATATCAAGGGCTTAACAGCTATAAAAGCCAACTCGCCAAACTTCATAAAGAACGTCTTCAACAAATGCGTCAGCCATCTCGTAAATGTTGAAAACTGGGCAGATCTTGAAGCGGCGAAGCAGGGGATGAGGCAGACGGTGACGGACGCTATAGCGGATCTGAGAGCTGGAAGAATCCCGATAAGCGACCTCAAATATAATGTCAGACTGCATCTTGAGCCTCTGGAGAGAGCGGAGAGAGAGACGATGCATCAACCATACCAGTCCGCCATCCAATTCATGATGCTTGGTAAGGGTCTGCGGCATGGAGACATTGTCTCCTTTGTAAAGGTTAAGCCATTCACCTTCGCAGGGAAGGTCTTCACGGTTAAACCCTCCCACCTAGTAACGGATCTAAGAGAAGTTGACATAGAAAGTTATGTAAGAAACCTGAAGTCAGCCCTCAGCCAAGTCTTCAGGCCGATGGGCCTCTCCTTCGAGGATGAGCAGAAGAGGACGCTCGCCGACTTCATCTAGACTTAGAAAGGCTACATCTTCCTCATTCATATTCCATTCATAATCTGTTCTTACTGGTTTAACAATTCGAAAAAGGTTTATATTTCCCATGACGATAACAAAAACAAACCCAAAAAATGGATCAGAGTGAAGCAGAAATGAGCAGAGAACCAATTAAGTGGATAGTGGAAGACCCGAAAAAGAAGAACGTCTTCTGGCCCTCCGAGGAGATGAAGAAAAGGGCATGGGTAAGCGACCCATCAATATATGAGGAGGCAGCGAAAGACCCTGTTGGCTTCTGGGCGAAACTCGCTAAGGATGGGATAACATGGTTCAAAGAGTGGACCGAAACCTACAGGCGGGTCCCCCCATCCTATAAATGGTTTATAGGCGGAAAACTGAACATCTGCTATAACGCCGTTGATAGGCATGTAGAAACATGGAGGAGAAACAAGGCGGCTATAATATGGGAGCCTGAACCAACTGATGAGCGGACTAGAATCCTAACCTATTACGACCTTTACCGAGAGGTAAACAAGTTTGCCAATGTACTGAAGAAGCTGGGCGTCAAGAAGGGCGACAGGGTCGGCATATACCTGCCAATGATCCCAGAGGTTCAGATAGCAATGCTTGCCTGCGCCCGTATAGGAGCTGTTCACAGCGTCGTATTCTCAGCTTTCAGCGGAGCCTCCCTCAGAGACAGAATGATAGACGCTGGGGCCAAAGTCCTGGTAACTGCGGACGGATACTACCGAAGAGGAAAGCCCGTCAATCTAAAGGAGAACGCTGATGCAGGTGTTGAGGGGACATCTATAGAAAAAGTCGTTGTCGTTAAGAGGCTTGGCAGCGAAGTCAAGATGGTTGAGGGCAGAGACTACTGGTGGCATGAATTGATGAAGGATGCGGAAGCGTACTGCGAGCCAGAAGTCATGGACAGCGAGGACATGCTCTTCATACTATACACAAGCGGAACGACAGGTAAGCCGAAGGGCATTGAGCATCATGTTGGAGGATACACCGTCCAGGCATACTGGACAACAAAATGGGACTTCGACCTACACGACGATGACGTCTTCTTCTGCACGGCCGACATCGGATGGATCACAGGCCACACATACAATTGTTATGGACCCCTCATGAACGGCGCAACATTCGTACTATATGAGGGTGCACCAGATTATCCAGCCCCTGACAGATGGTGGGAAATAGTTGAGAAGTATGGGGTCACAGTCTTCTACACCGCGCCAACCGCAATCAGGATGCTGATGAGATTCGGCGATGAGTGGGTTAAGAAGCATAACCTAAGCAGCCTAAGGATCCTTGCCACGGTCGGCGAGCCGATTAATGAGGAGGCTTGGCTATGGTACCTCAACGTCGTAGGCGGTGGCAGATGCCCAATAATTGACACGTGGTGGCAGACAGAGACAGGCGCGACGCTCATAAACTCCCTGCCGGGAATAGGCCCATTCATACCCACCGTAGCCGGAAGGCCGTTCCCAGGAACAAGGTTTGCCGTCCTAACAGAGGAGGGAAAGCCGACGGGTATAGGTGAAGGCGGATTCCTCGTCCAGATGGATCCCTTCTCGCCAGGAATGTTCAGAACCATCTATAAGGATCCGCAGAGGTTCAAGGAGCAGTACTTCGGCCCATACGGCGAAAACTATTACTTCACAGGCGACGGCGCGTACATTTACGACTCCATGGGCAACATTAGGATAACTGGAAGAGTCGACGATGTCATGAAAGTTGCAGGCCATAGATTATCAACGGCAGAAGTTGAGAATGCGATAGCACTTCACCCGGCGGTCGTAGAATGCGCGGTTGTCGCGGCGCCGCATGACATCAAGGGCGAGGTTCCAGTGGCCTTCGTCACGCTAAAGCCAGGATACAACCCGACGCCTGAGCTTGAGGCTGAACTGAAGAAGCAAGTGGACAAGGCGATAGGCCCGACAGCCAGACCGGAAAGGGTCATAATTGTCGACGATCTACCAAAAACCAGGAGCGGAAAGATCATGCGGAGGATTCTTAAAGCCTTAACCAGCAATCAGCCAATAGGCGACATCTCAACCCTAATGAACCCAGAGTCAGTAGAGGCGCTTAAGCAGAAAGTAGGCTATAAAGGATCACCATAAACATCCTCGACAACCCCATTAATTTTTTTTTATGTAATATCATTTATTGCAAAGAGCATAGTTAGCAGTTCCTGAATAAGATTGATCAAGTATTTTGCGGCTGCCTGTCGCGGAATAAAGGTCTCCGCGGACTTTAATCGCTCAAACAATTATGGCCAAGTGTGAAGCAAGCAAAAACGACATAGCCTACACATAATCTGGGACAGCATAGGAAAAGAGGACCCGCCAAAACTTGGTGGGCCCGGGGCGATTCGAACGCCCGACCAACAGGTTTCTCATCCAGGCATTATGAGCCTGCCGCTCTAACCGTGCTGAGCTACGGGCCCATAACTGTCATAGAAAATATCGGTCAGCTCCTTACTTAAGAATTTTCCTCCGCGCCTAGGCCTTTTTGGACATTTTTCACTAACATTTGATTAAAAAACTAATATGCTTCTAAGCGTTTCCTCCCCCGACTCCTCTATTAAGATGATAATCCTTAAATAATATTACTCTCTTCGCTAATGTCAATCCGGCGGGATGAGGGGCACATTCTAATATGAAGGCGGATAGGCGGATCGTCTTACTTGACCAATCAATCGCCAAACACAATTACAGGAAAGACTCCCTTCTGGAGATACTGCACACCGCACAGGAGATTTACGGCTACCTGGACAGGGAGATCCTTCTTCATATTGCCAATGCGCTGAAGATTCCGCCGAGCCACGTCCTCGGTGTCGCAACATTCTACAATTTCTTTAAGCTTAAGAAGCCAGGGGCGCATGTAGTGACCTTCTGCTATGGAACCGCCTGCTTCGTCAGGGGCGTCGAAGAAATAGTCGCCGCAGTCGAACGTGAATTCAATGTTAAACGCGGCGAAACAAGCCCTGACGGCAGACTCTCAGTATTCATCACGAGATGCATCGGCGCATGCGCCATGGCCCCAAACGTTATTATCGATGATGAGCATATCGGAAAGGCGACGAAAGATCTTACGATAAATAAGATTAGGCAGCGTCTGGAGGCCTGGAAATGAAAGTCGCCGAATTACTGAAAATCGCAGAGGAGGAACACAGAAAGAGAGAATCCATCCGCTATAGAATAAACGTATGCTGCTCAACGGGCTGCCTCCCGCTCGGCGCAACAAAGGTTTTGAAAGCCTTCGAAGATGCCTTGAAAGAGTTCGGAGTAGATGATATATGCAGGACTTGTCGAACTGGCTGTGTCGGAACATGCTATGTTGGTCCAGCAGTAGTTGTAGAACCAGGCGACTACCTCTACCAGAATGTTAAACCAGAAGATGCGAAAGAGATTGTTAGGAGCCACATAGTAGAGGGAAAGCCTGTCGAGCGGCTACTCTACAAGAATGAGGCCTTCTTCAGGAAGCAGGTTAAAATCGTGATGAGAAACGCTGGCAAGATTGATCCATTCAGGATTGAGGATTACCTGGCTGTTGGAGGATACTTCGCACTGATAAAATGCCTGGAGAAGATGACGCCGAAGGACGTCATTGACGAAGTTTCCGCGAGCGGTCTTAGAGGAAGAGGCGGGGCTGGTTTCCCAACAGGCCAGAAATGGAGTTTTGTAGCAAGGGCCACTGGCAGACCTAAATATGTCGTCGCAAACCTGGATGAGGGGGATCCCGGCGTCTTCGCGAATAGAACACTTGCCGAAGCGGATCCACATTCAATACTGGAGGGTATGCTGATAGCTGCCTACGCAGTAGGCGCTGAGCAAGGCTACATATACGTCAGAGCGGAATACCCCCTTGCAATCCAGACCCTTAGAAAGGCGATTGACCAGGCGAGGTCCTTCGGCCTCCTTGGACAAAATATTCTGGAATTAAACCTGAACTTCGATATTGAACTGAGACTGGGAGCAGGGGCCTTCGTGGCAGGAGAGGAGACGGCGATATTGGCCTCAATTGAGGGTAGAAGGGCCATGCCCACCCCGAGGCCTCCATACCCTGCTACCTCAGGCCTATGGAAGAAGCCAACACTCATCCAGAATGTAGAGACATTGGCGAATATCCCAGTTATCATCATGAATGGGGGGGCATGGTTCGCAAAGATCGGCTCACCTGGCTGCAGCGGCACAAAATGCTTCTCTCTAACCGGGAAAGTTAACAATCCTGGGCTGATCGAGGTTCCTATGGGAATCACATTAGGCGAGGTAATTTTCGAGATCGGCGGCGGCGTCCCAGAAGGAAGGAGATTTAAGGCCGTTCAAGTTGGTGGGCCCTCAGGAGGATGCCTTCCTGAGGAGATGCTCTCGCTGCCGATCGACTATGAATCTCTAACCAAGGCTGGGGCCATAATGGGCTCAGGCGGCATTGTAGTGATGGACGATGAAACCTGCATGGTTGACACCGCAAAATTCTTCACAGAATTCTGTGTAGACGAGTCATGTGGAAAATGTGTGCCATGCAGGGTCGGACTATTCAAGGTGAAATCAATTTTCGATAAGATAATGAATAAAGAGGCGGAGATGAGAGACCTTCAGACTCTCGAGGAGCTCTGCAACATGATAAAGGAAGCAAGCTTATGTGGACTCGGCCAAACGGCGCCCAATCCCGTACTAACAACGCTTCGATACTTCAGAGACGAGTATGCCGCGCACATCGTTGAGAAGAAGTGCCCCTCAGGAAGATGCTTCAAAGAATAATATTATGGAAGGTTAAGGAGAATGAGTGAAGTAACCATTAAACTCAAGATTGACGGAAAGGAGGTCACTGCGCTAAACGGTGAAACGATTCTCGAAGCTGCCAAGAAGTCTGGGATAGAGATACCGACGCTATGCCATCTTGAGGGTCTCTCAGCCTTCGGGGGATGCCGCCTCTGCATCGTCGAGATTAAAGGGTCGACTAAACTCTTCGCTGCATGCACAACCCCAGTCGCACCTGGAATGGAGGTCATAACAGAATCGCCTAAGCTAAGAGAGTACAGGAAGATGATCGTTGAACTCTTGCTTTCAGAGAGCGCACATGCATGCGCAGTCTGCGTCGCTAATGGGAACTGTGAGCTGCAGGAATTAGCCCAAAAACTCGGCGTGGATCATCTCAGATTTAACAGGCGCTGGACCGGGTACAGAGTAGATTCATCACATAGCCGATTACTTCTGGATCCGAACAGATGCATACTTTGTACAAGATGTATAAGGGTCTGCGACGAAATTGAGGGTGTTCACGCCTTAGATTTGAAGATGAGGGGGAAAGACTCGCAGGTAATTGTTGATCTAGACGACCCATGGGGCTCCTCAGAGTCCTGCACCTCATGCGCAAAATGCGCTAAGGTCTGCCCAGTAGGCGCGATATACATCAAAGGTGAACCAGTCTCCACGACAAGGGCAAAGAACATTCCATCCTTTATTCTAGAGAGGAGGAAACGTTAGCATGGGGGAGAAAAGGAAGGTCAAGCTCGCAACCGCCTGGTTATCTGGCTGTTCAGGTTGCCACATGTCTTTCCTCGATCAGGACGAGCGCCTCATAGAATTAGCCGAGAAGATTCAATTGGTCTACAGCCCGCTAATGGATGCAAAAATATTCCCCGATGACGTTGACGTGACACTGGTGGAGGGTGCCGTCGGAAATGAGGAGGACGCAGACCTCTTAAGGAATATAAGAGCGCGAACTAGGATTCTGGTCTCACTGGGAGACTGCGCCGTGACAGGGAACATACCGGGCTTGAGGAATGCTCTCGAAAAAAGTGTGCAATCGGTCCTTGAAAGAGCATATATGGAGAATGTGGATAATAAGCCGCAGATCCCGAGTGAAGATCTCCCGAAACTTCTTGAGAATGCAAGGCCATTACATGAATTTGTCGAGGTAGACTTCTATGTCCCAGGATGCCCCCCATCAGCAGATCTGATAAACTACATCTTAACCGAGATTCTGGCTGGAAGAAGACCGAACATGGAGGGAAAATGCAAGTATGGTTAGAAGTCCTAGGCCATCAGAACATGAAATCACAATAGCCCCTGTAACCAGGATAGAGGGGCACGCAAAAGTAACAATTCGATTAGACAGAGAAGGATCAGTGAAGGATGCAAGGTTCCAAGTTATAGACTTCAGAGGCTTCGAAAAGTTCTGCGAGGGACGCCCATTCTATGAGATGCCCAGCATAACATCGAGGATATGCGGAATCTGCCCAGTCAGCCACTTACTTGCATCTGTGAAGGCATGCGATGATATTCTAGCGGTCACGATTCCGCAGACTGCGGTACTTCTTAGAAGACTCATGCATATGGGTCAGATCATTCAAAGCCACGCCCTAAGCTTCTTCTACCTTTCTTCACCCGACATCCTTCTTGGGATGGATGCAGAACCCGCCAAGAGAAACATCTTCTACATGATGGAGAAGTATCCCCAGATTGCACGCGACGGGATCAAGCTGAGGAAGTTCGGCCAAGAGATCATAGAAAGCCTGTCAGGAAGGAGGATCCACTCAAGCGAGTGGGTTGTGCCTGGCGGTGTAAGTTCACCGCTTAAGAGGGAAAAGGCTGAAGCCATTCAAAGAGACCTTCCTGAAGCATTGAGAATTGTCTCTGAAACATTATCAAACTTCAAAGAAAGACTGGAAATATTAGATGAGGAGATTGAAAGCTTCGGCAACTTTCCAACCTACTATCTTGGGATGGTGACCCAGAATGGCGAGATTGAACATTATGATGGCCCGCTGAGGATAGTTGACCCGAATGGCAGCGTCGTCGAGGATAATATAGACCCGAAGGACTATGCCAAGTATATAGGCGAAGCGGTGGAGCCCTGGACATACATGAAGGTGCCCTACCTAAAGCTCGTAGGCTACCCTGACGGCATATATAGGGTCGGCCCGCTGCCGAGGCTTAACGTCTCCTCTAGATGCGGAACACCTCTCGCGGACGCTGAGCTCAAAGAATATAGGAAGTTCGGAAGGAATGGAATTGTCCAAAGCACATTCATGTATCACTATGCACGTCTAATCGAAATCCTCTTCTGCATTGAGAAGGTTGATGAGATCTTAAAAGACCCGGCAACACATTCAGATCATGTGCAGGCAAAGGCCTCAGCAAATAGGATGGAGGGGATAGGCGTCGCCGAGGCGCCGCGGGGAACACTAATCCACCATTACAGGATTAGCAGGGAAGGCCTAATAACCTGGGCGAATCTCATCATAGCGACGGAACACAATAACCTAGCCTATAACAAGGCAATAGCCCAGGTTGCGAAGAAGTATATCCGCAGAGGACGGCTGGATGAAGGCTTGCTGAACAGGATTGAAGCAGTGATCAGAGCCTTAGATCCATGCCTAAGCTGTGCCACCCATGAGGTGGGAAGGATGCCCCTGCAGGTTAAGCTGGTGGATGATGAGGGGCACATCTTAGATCAGATCAGCCGTTAATGGACAGATCTTATTGTAGAATTGTGACGAGTAAATCAACTATTTTATGCATTGAAGCAGAGACCTGAGGTGTTAATCCCTCGCCAAGATCGGTCTTCATTGGCTGAATCAGCAAGAGGGCAATCTTTACCCCAAGCTCTCTAGCAATAAGTGTGCAGAATATACTTAAAGGGAGAGAGTGTGTAGAATAGGCGCGGGTCTGGGGCAATTCCTCGGGTCTAACAAGTCTCACTTGACCAGGCCCCAAGCCGAGCTCCCCAGCATCTACGATGAGAATATGGCTCGGAGAAAATTCTATTACATCATTAAGGAAGCTCTCCGGAGAGTCCTCACATTCAATAAGCCTAACCCTCTCCGACACCTTCCCCCGCAGTCTACGTATTATCTCAACACCGACAAAATCATCCATGCGTAAAGGATGCCCAACACCCAAAACAACAATCCTGCCCGCCCCGGCAAGCCACTCTCTTAGATCATCAAGCAGCATATGCGATCCCGCCTCTAAGCCGCATGCCTAATCCAATTTCGGCAGATAATCTCTCTCCGCCTGGTAGAGCTCAGCGAACATTCTCCTTATCTCTTCAAGGGAGCAGACAGATGCCGTCAACGGATCAAGCATCAACGCCCGCTCAGCCATCTCGTAGCTCCCGTTCATTATGGCCCTGACCGTCAAATCGTATACGGCCATCTGAGCCCTGTTGAGCGCTGCGAGATGAGGGGGCAGCTCCCCAAAGTACATTGGATGGATACCCTGACCGTCAACTAGGCAGGCGACCTCCACAACCTCATTTTGGGGAAGATTGGTTATAAGCCCAGTGTTGGCAACGTTTCCATATATAACATTGTATCGGTCAAATATTATGCTCTCAATGATCTGGGATGCATACTCAACACTTCTCGTTAGATTAGGCTCTTCTAATCCAGCAATTATCCTTCTCCGCCTCTCATCCGTAGCCTCCCTCCATCGCGGCCAATTCTTGGCGTAAAAACCGCTTTCGCCAAGATATCCCTCCCTACAATACCTCTTTATGAGGTCAGGCCTCTTCCTGAAGTATGGAACATACTCTGACATGTGACCACTCGACTCCGTGACAAAATATCCGAAGTGGAATAGAATCTCGAATTTCACCGGGTCCTTCTCGTATAGTGATGGGTCCTCCCTTGCCCTCCTCTTCAAAGTAGGATACATGTCCACGCCGTCATGCTTAAGCTCCGTGAACCATGACATATGATTGATTCCGCCGCACCTCCATTCAAGTTCATCATAGGGGACGCCAAGGTATCGGGCCAGATCCATCGATGTTGCCTGAACAGAGTGGCATAGACCCACAGCCTTCATCTTCGAAGCGCGAAAAGCAGCAAGCATCATGATCGACATCGGATTCGTATAGTTTAACACGTAAGCATTTGGGCAGAGCCTCTCCGCATCTTTAAGAATCTCAAGCCACACGGGAACTGTCCTGAGAGCCTTCATTATCCCTCCTGGACCAGTCGTGTCCCCGATGCACTGATCAACACCATACTTTAGAGGGATCTCATAATCATACTTAACCGTTTGAAGCCCGCTCACCTCGATTGAGTTAATTATAAAGTCGGAACCGGCCATAACCTCTTCCCGATCAGTAGAGGCGATAATTCTCCACCTCTTCTTCAATTTCTCATTAACTACTTCCGTTGCCTTCTGAGAAAGCTCCAACCTTTCCGGATCAATATCTACGAGACATAGCTCCCCACAGTCAAGCCCAGGAATCTGGAAGATGTCCTTACTGAGAACTGGGACGAAGCCGCTTCCAGCCCCAAGATAAGTAATCCTAATCATGCTGGTTCAGCTCCACACCATTCGCTAAGAACTTTATGTGATCTTCTAAATAGTCTTTCATCCTCTAAGCTCGCTTAAAAAATCGTTCAGCATGCAGAATGGACGGCAAAGTTCGTTAAACAAGCAGCTACAATAATATGATGGTGCCCATTCAAGTTGATATTGGGAAAAAGTCTTCTTGATTAAACTATTCATTGCTCATGTCATGTTCTTGGCGCTGTTTTGTATGTTCTGCGCCACCATCCACTCCCTAGTCTCCTCAATGCGAACAAGTATATGAAGCCCCATCGTTATCACAGTGAAGATTAGAGCTATGAAGCCGCACAACACTATAGCCGCCAAGAACTCCCTGAAGAGAAACATCAATACTATATTAATGCACGCCATACCTTCTGTTATGAACATGAGTAACGTGAAGTAACGCTTGTATCCGAAAGAGGAGCAAAGCCTGAACAGCCTTTTCTTTATATCCATGACCCAATATTCAGGCATAACATGTATTTAAAATATTGGTTGCAACCCTATATTCTAAGCCCCAATTTTTTGGCATGAAGTAATGTGCGGATTAACCATGCACTATGGAGCCTCTTACTAATTGCAACAACCCATTCTTATCGATAACACTTTTCTATTAGCTGCACCTATTGGGCTGTTATGATCCCCTCAAGATCCGCGGCGCTCATCGCTGTTTTTGCCTCATTACATGCCATTCTATATTTAATGTCATTTGGGCTCTGGAGAAACTGGGCCATCTATCTTGAACCCCTTGAGGGAATCATACTTGGTCCATATGCTGGGGCATTTACCGCGCTGATAGGAGGGGCCATCGCCAGATCCATCAGGCCCAATGAATACCTGGTCTTCGGCATAGTCGCTGAGCCTATAGGTGTACTTGCCACTGGATTCTTAGCCAGAGGCAAATGGCGCGGGGTCCTCCTCCTCTACGCGTTTATGCTTCTAGCCTATTTCATGCACCCAATAGGAAGATCGCTTCC
>JANXEA010000015.1 GCA_025059045.1 Candidatus Bathyarchaeota archaeon
GGCTTGTATTACTCTAGAGATTGGATCTGGGTTAAGAGGGAGGGAGACAAGGTAAGGATCGGCATAACTGACTATGCTCAGAAGCAGCTTAAAGATGTGGTATTCGCCGAACTTCCAAAGTCAGGGGATAAGATAGTGAAGGGGCAAGCTTTCGGGATGCTGGAATCAGTTAAATCCGTTTCAGAGCTGATCGCGCCTGTAAGCGGGAGGGTTGAGCAGGTCAACAATAAGGTTTTGGACAAACCTGAAATTCTGAATGAAGACCCTTATGGCGAGGGATGGCTCCTAATAGTTTCTCCGACAAACCTCGAGGAAGACTTAAAATCGTTAATGAACTTTGAAGAGTCTGTAAAGTGGCACAGGGATCTGGCAAAGGGTAGCTGAGGTATGGCGCGTAGAATAGTTGTGGTTGGAGCGAATGCTGCTGGCGTCGAGGCCGCTATAGCCGCGAGAAAGACTGATAGAGAAGCTGAAATCACGCTTGTGACAAGGGAGAATGTCGGAGCCTATTCAAGGTGCGGCTTACCGTTCGCATTAGCCGGACAAATTAAATCTTTTGAAGACCTAATCGTATACCCAAACACCTTTTACCGCATGATGAAGTTCAACCTCAGGTTGAATACTGAAGCCGTCAGCATAGATGTGAAGGAGAAGGGAGTAAAAGTCAAAAGCAAGGATGGTGTAGAGGAGAGGTTAGGCTTTGACAGCCTAATCTTAGCCACTGGTTCACAGTTCATTAAGCCGCCGATAAAAGGGATAGAAAAAGAGGGCGTCATGCTTCTCCAAACGCTCGATGACGGGAAGAAGATTGACCATATGATCAGAGACGGCGCGGAAGAAGCCGTAGTTCTAGGCGCAGGCTTTCTGGGTTTGGAAGCCGCGGTCGCATTAGTCGAGAGGGGGGTTAAGACGACAGTTGTCGAGATGCTCCCATATGTGCTGTCAAGGCTGCTTGACAAGGACATGGCTGACGAAGTCCAAAAGATGCTTGAAGAAAAGGGGCTCCGCATAATAGTCGGCCACGCCGCCGAGGAGATAATAGGCGATCAGCATGTTGAGGGGGTTAGGGTGGCAGGGGAAAAGTTGCCAGCCGACTTCGTCATAAACGCCTGCGGCGTAAGGCCGAATGTGGAACTAGCACAAAAATGCGGCATAATATTGGGAAAAACAGGAGCGATCAGCACGAATCTCCGTATGGAAACGAATGTTAAGGACATTTACGCTGCAGGGGACTGCGCAGAAACCCTGCATCTATTGACTGGAACACCGATAGTTCCGGCGTTAGGAACAACCGCCGTGAGGCAGGGAAAAGTCGCTGGCATAAATGCTGCTGGAGGCTACGCAATTTACCCAGGTGCACTATGCTCCGCCGTCACTAAGATGTTTGATTTTGAGGTTGGAGTTACGGGTCTAACCGAGTATTCTGCCAGCCGCTGCGGATATGAAACAATCACTGGTAAGATATCTTCGAAGACTAGAGCAGACTATTACCCTGGAGCCTTACCGATTAAGGTTAAGGTCGTAGTGGACAAGGAGACGAAGAGGATCATTGGAGGCCAAATAATAGGGGGAGAAG
Organism: Candidatus Bathyarchaeota archaeon; assembly: GCA_025059045.1. Taxonomy (NCBI): domain Archaea; kingdom Thermoproteati; phylum Candidatus Bathyarchaeota; species Candidatus Bathyarchaeota archaeon. The sequence continues at coordinate 1,577 of JANXEA010000015.1, forward strand.
AGGTAACCCAAAGGATAAACGCTCTTTCAATAGCAATCCAGAATCACATGACCGTTTATGAATTGGCTAAGGCCGATACCTGCTATGCGCCACCACTAAACGAGACGTGGGAACCCTTCGTCCTAGCCGCCGAGATGGCTCTAAAAAGAATATAAAATCTGCTAATCCCTAATCAGAAACCTTTTTAGCTCCTCTTTTAATTCTTCGTCCGTCAAAAACATCTCTTTCACTTCGAAGTCTCTTGCAAGATCGATCTTACCGAAATCTTCACCCCAACCCTCATTAATCTCCTCCCAAACCCATTTCTCTTCATCATAAACGGAGAGCAGAATCATCGATCCGCCATCCTTTTGGATACCTAAAAACTCCGGGCTTTTTCCACTCTTATTCAGATCCTTGAACCTCATAACCTCCTTCCAAACGCTTTCAAAATCTTCCACAACTCTGAATGGGAAAACGCGCATCGTCGAGAATATCTTGATCATTACAGACCACTTAAATGCCTAAGGCAAGAGAATATTTAAAAATTTTTAACAAATTAAATCTGTCAATCTTTATCCGGGGACAGCGTCTATGGAGAGATTCAAGCTCGTCTATGTCGGAGCCTGCTCGCATAGGTTCTCCATCGGACTTTTTAGGAACATTGTCGCCGCCAAGTCGCTTCACCCAATGGACGTCGTTCTAGTAGACATTGACGAGAAACTTCTCAGATTTGTCCAGAAGATCCTGGAGAACATGGCCGACAACGCAAGAGCCGATATAAGGGTCGAATCTACAACAGATCGACGAGAAGCATTCGAGAACGCCGACTTCATATACATTTCGATATCTGTTGGTGCGCAGGAAAGCGAATGGACCGACATCCACATCCCCCTGAAGTTCGGCATACCGCAGAACACAGGCGACACTATTGGTCCAGGAGGAATCTTCCGTGGGCTGCGCTGCATACCAGTCTTCGCCGATATCATCAGAGACGCTTACGACATCTGCCCAAAAGCCGTAGTCCTAAATTACACTAATCCCATGTCAACGCTTGTTTTGACGGCTTACACTGTTGCACCCAATCTTCAGACAATAGGCCTCTGTCATGAACTCTTCGGGGGAATGCGAGTAATCCAGGAGCTTATGCGTCAGAATGGGTATGAGATCAGCAGCTGGGAGGAACTTGAGATAACATATGGGGGAATCAACCATCTTGGGTGGCTGATGACATGCAAATTTGGGGGAGAAGACATTTACCCGCTTATCCGCGACAAGGCTCCTGAATGTTTTAAGACAGGATTTCTTGGGAGAGCTCTAAACTTCTACCTGCTGATGAAGCATGGGCTCTATCCATATCCCGGCAGCAGACATGTAGCCGAATTCATACCGAAGTATTACAACTACTTCAATTACCTTCAGTCCCCATTTGGGATCGTGAAGATACGTGATGTTGAAGCGCTTGACCTAGGTCATAAATGGACAGTCCTCCGTTTCGTCGCGATGGCAAGGCCATGGTACAAGGATCGCCTTCCAACCCCGGACGAAGGCGGAGAGAAGGCGATGGCGATGACGGTTGATTGGAAGTTCGGTCTTGGCCGCCAATACGTTGTAAACATACCAAACAGCGGATTAGTTTCAAATCTCCCATCCAACTGCATCGTGGAAGTGCCGGGATACTTCGATAAGGGCAGAATAAGGGGGGTCAAAGTCGGAAAACTTCCAAGAGATATAGCCAAAATCGTTGATGTCCCTGCATCTAATCAGCGTAATATAGTAGAGGCCGCCTTGAGGGGTGATAAAGACCTTCTTCTCAAAGCATTGTTGAAGGATCCGATGTGCAGCTTCATTGAAGACCCGGGCCTCATCGAGGACATGATGAATGTGATGCTATACTACCAGCGGAAGTGGCTGCCTAGGTTCGAGGACATACCAGGCGTGGAGGAGCTCAAGAAGAGAAGGTGGGTGGAGCCCTGGGAGCTTCAAACAAGGGAGGAGGCTCTTAAGGTGAAGTATCCGCCGAGAATGGACCTACAGTCTAAATCATGGCCGAATATTGATTAACCTTTAGCAGGTTTGCTTATTGCTCCGCGCCCAGCAGGAATGAATCTCTGGATCTCCTCTAATGGTATCTTCCCTATCTCTTCACGATCCTCAGAGGGTGCTGAGCGGATTAGCTCCTCCCTAATCATTCTTGCCAATCTCCCGCTTGCTTCCTTTCCGGGAACAAGTCTAACAAAGATTTCAGCTTGATTGGCGACGGCTTCGGGGGGCCCGCCAATAACCTTGAATGAGCCGTCAACCCTTTTGACCCCAATAGCGACCTCTAAAGGCACATTTTTAATGTAGTTTCTCCTTCCATAGATCATAAATGAGCCCTTTGGCAAGTACTCGCCTGAAGGCGGGGCCTTAGACACCTGCTCAGGCTTCACCCAGTAAACATCGAGTGACGCTAAGCCCGCTTTCCACGCACTTGAATATGATGCTGCAAACTGGGCAGCCTCCCTTATAGTCTTCTCAGAGGGTTCTCCCCCATCAGCCTTGATCACAACAAACGGTGCCCCCGTAATGTCCGCATGCAGAATGATGTCCTTTGGGCCTGTGTATTTCCTAATTAACGTCTCGTTTGTTGACGCATCTTTCCCGCCGAGGACTAAGCATCCATCAGATGAGTGAAACCACCTAAACTTTTCGTACCATTCTCTCCTCGGCTTTCTCTTCGGCATCTCCGCTTTTTCCTCTTCAATCAGACGCTGCTCCACCTCACCGATCTTCTTTAAAGTCTCCTTTATCGCCGCTTTTGCGCCCTCAACCTTTCTAGCCGCCCTCTTAGATTTTTCATAGTATCTAGAAGCATTATTTTGGGCCGAAACTTTCAGGTCGAGGCTTATGCTTTGTCCCTCAATATTTATGCGTAGTTCCGGAACCCTCTCATCTATCTCCTCAAAAGCCATGAATGGAAAGATGATGCGGGCATCCTGACCTCTTAATTCATCAGCTATCTCCTGCCAATTCTTACCCTGCCTCTTCTCCTGCATAACCCATTCCATCAATAGCTGAACCTCGCCCAGATGCCTAAATATTATGTCACCCTTTACTCTGAGGCCTTCAGCCTCTTCCTCAGCCCTTCGGACTGTCTCCTCTTGTTCACGAAGTATCCTTTTTAGATGCTCAATCTCACGGTCAGCATCCTCTTTTAGGCGCAGGATTTCACTTTCAGAAGATGCCTTAGCATAGTACTCGTCGAGGGCTTCGTTGAATGATCTGAACTCGAGACGTTTGAATCCGGAGTATTTCTGCAACTCCATAGGGGTTACGTCAACGTATCTTTGCTCCTCATCAAGGATGATTGAGGGCTTCCAATTCTCAGCATATATGTCAGATAAGATATTTTGTATACTTTTGAATATGGCATCCAGATCCCTATCGCTCAATGAAGAGCAGGGTGCATTTTTTGGTATGTAGGCACGTGCAAGAATCTCCTCTGCATATGTGCCGCTTATGTCCAAAAATCTTGCCAAAGCCCTTACGACTTCAATTTGGCCGAAGCCCCTCAAGCCGCTTATGTCTACCCTCCTCACCGTCCTGAGGTTGATCCCCCTACGTGGGGGATACTGGTAGACTTCTCCGCGGATAATATTTCTGTCTCTCATCCTTCTATACTTCAATGCATGCAGTATCCTGTTATCGGAGTTTAACAGAATCAGGTTGCCATGGCTGAATAGCTCAATAATGAGGCGATATTCTTGCCCATCTTTATCAGCGACTTTAATCTCAAGTATTCGTTCAATCTGATACTGTTCCACTTGTGTTATCCTGCAGTTCCTTAAGTATTTCCTCAGGGCCATGCAGAAACTGGGCGGCTTCAAAGGTTTCTCGTAAACATATGAGGTTAGGTGAGCACGCCTTCCAGCCTCTATCAATAATTGGCTCTCTCCATCCCCCCCGCGAAGCTTTAAAAGGATGGTTCTTGGATTTAATTGGTAAATATTATCTATCCAGTAGCCTTGCACAACTCGGTTGATCTCTAATGCGACGGCTGCAATATCAATATTGCTCAATTCATCCTTCAACATTTGCACCGGAGGATGTTTAATCTATTGGAGACTCTAAACCTGATTTACATGATAAGGATTTTTCTCGGATTCCTAGCGGCCGTCTTATGCATCTTGCTTGGGGTTAACGACATAATTACGGGACTGGCATTAAGTCTAGCTATGTACATTGGTACCGACAGAATTCTGAGGCAGATCTTCATTGAAAAGGTTAAGAAGCAATCCGACATCACGAAGACCGGCATAGGCATATACATAATTTCATGGATCATGTTCTGGATACTAATTTACACAATTCTCAATCCTATAGGTGCTTAACCGGCCTTCTCGACTGTCCCACGGTTTTCAGCGGACTTTATCACGACGCGCATGTAGTCGCAGAGCGCAGCAAAGTAGCCTCTATCATAGTCAGCGAAGAACCTGTTTTTACTGTTCTCCAGGAAATCCCGATAATGCTTCTTTAAAACATTGATATCTTTGAGGTTCAGGTTTGCAAAGAACTCGTAGGAATTTTCGTTGCCAGACTTGCTTGTTAAAATAATCCCGTTAAGTGCGGCGATATATCCACGATTAAATTCTTTCTGTTCACTCTTCTCCATCCTCGCCTTCACCCTCTCAAGCACCCTCTCTGCCTCTGCAAACTTCCTCTCAGAGACCAGCTGGAAAAACCTGGTGATAAGTACAAGCGGATTCGCCACGCTACCCTTCACCTCTCCTGTTCTTCTTCCACATCTTCAATTCCATTCTCAGTTATCTTGAAGATTGTCTCGCCCTCAGGGAGGTAAGGGCTTGAAACAAGACGGGCTATCCTCACAGGCCCCTTAGCAGCCTTCCGAAGATAAACTCTTGTATGACTTGTATGAGCCACAATGTGACCGCCAATAGGGCGGATTGGCTCTTCAAGGAAGACCTCTGGACTCGACATAACCTGGTTGGTTACGAAGGCGACGGCGTTAAATGCTCTGGCCAGCCGGAGGAGCTTGTGCATGTGCTGATTAAGTTTTTGCTGCCTCTCAGCAAGACTTTCTCTGCCAATATACTCGCTTCTGAAATGCGCCGTCAACGAATCCACAACGATTAAGCGAATATTATTCTTCTTAATTATCTCATCAGCATTTTCAAGGAGAAACATCTGATGATCCGAGGTGTAGGCCTCAGCCAAAATAATGTTTTTGAAAACCTTTTCTGCGTCCAGTCCAAGATGCCTAGCCATCTGAGCTATCCTCTCAGTCCTGAATGTATTCTCGGTATCAACGTAAAGCGCTCCTCCGTTAAGTCCCCCCTTCTCGGTTGGAAGCTGCACGTTAACGCATAATTGATGTGCAATCTGGCTTTTACCAGACCCGTACTCACCGTAAAATTCGGTTATCGACTGCGTTTCGATTCCTCCCCCCAAAAGTTCATCAAGCCTCTTGCTCCCAGTTGTAAGCCGTAGAACATTTTGGCGTTTCTCGAGAAGCTCATCAACACGGATGAAGAGAAGAGAACTAGATGACCTAGCCGCGTTAATTATGTCAAACGCCTTCTTCTCACTTATGCCAGCCTGCAGTAGCTCCCTCACCGTCGCCATTGCAAGTGATTCAACCGTTCTGAAACCTAATTCCCTGAGCCTATTAGCTAATGACGGCCCAACTCCAGGCAGATCCTCAATGCTTTCGTAAACCTTCTTGCCCTCAGAATCTCCATTACCCATTAACTTTCAAGCTAATTTACTACGCGAATAATATTTAAATTAGACGAATCAGATGGATTCGAGAAAACTTTGGGGATGAAAAAGTTGGATCTCAGCTCGATTATCGAGGATGTATCCGTGAACCTACTACGACTAGCAGTCACAAGATTGCCCGAAGATGTGAAAGAGTCTCTTGAACAGGCTTATCGTAGGGAGACAAGCAGCATAGGAAGGGAGCAGCTTAAGGCGATACTCGAGAATGTCAGATTGGCGGAGGAGAGATCTCTACCGATCTGTCAGGACACTGGATTAATATCCTTTTACTTAAGAGCGGGTTCAAAATTCAATGGGTTAGAATGCGTTGAAGGGGCAATTGTAAGGGCTGTTAAGAGAGCGACTGAAGAAATCCCTCTCCGTCCAAACGCCGTGGACCCACTCACCGAGGAGAACTCCAGCGATAATGTTGGAAGGCATATTCCCCATATTCATTGGAGGGTCGAGGACGGCGACTTCCTCGAGATCACCGCATTCCCAAAAGGCGCAGGGTCTGAAAACATGAGCATCCTAAAAATGTTGCAGCCAAGCGAGGGGCTCGAAGGCCTGAAAAAGCTGGTTATCGACGCCATTATAGAAGCTGGTGGAAAACCATGCCCGCCGACCATAGTTGGGGTAGGTTTTGGAGGAGGCTCAAACATAGCGATGGAACTTGCGAAGCTGGCGCTACTTGAACCGTTGAATGTACCTAACCCTGATGAAGGTGCTAGAGAGCTTGAACGTGAACTCTGCGAAGCCGCTAACATGACGGGAATAGGGCCGATGGGATTAGGCGGTGACGTAACAGTCTTGGCGGTTAAAGTTAAGTATGCCCATAGGCATCCTGCCTCCTACCCTGTCGCCATTGCCTTTCAGTGCTGGGCTGCTAGGAGGGCTACAGCTCGAATCTATTCGAATGGAGAAGTAAATTATCTAACTCACAAGATTTAAACACGGCTTCACAGAAGATCTAAAGATCTATAGGTGATCCACATGAAAACCTTTCATGTTGAAACCCCAATCTCTGAGCAGGATGTAAGAGGATGGAGAATAGGCGACATAATCTATGTAACCGGCCTAGTAGTTACGGCAAGGGACGCTGCGCACAAGAGGATCGTTAACTACCTGAGAGATAAGAGACCATTACCTATTTCCGCCAATGGACTTCCCATATTCCATTGCGGCCCCTTAGCCATGAAGGTTGATGGAGAATGGAGGATATTAGCCGCTGGGCCGACAACTAGCATGCGGATGGATTCCTTCGAACCGGAAGTTATTAGGCATCTAAGTGTCCGCCTCGTGATTGGTAAGGGTGGGATGGGGGAGAGGACACGTAAAGCCATGAAAGAGTATGGGGCAGCTTACGCGGCATTTACTGGCGGAGCAGGAGCTCTCGCAGCTAGCTTCATAAAAAGAGTTGTAGACGTCGAATGGCTGGACCTCGGGATGCCTGAGGCATTATGGACACTTGAGGTTGAAGATTTCGGTCCGCTCATTATCGGCATAGACTCTCATGGGGGCAGCCTATTCGAAAATGTGCAGTCCAACGCTAGAAGAATGAGGGACGAAATAATAAAGAATTTTCTTAGGGTTTGCTGAATACCCCCCTCCATTTTAAGACTAGAATCGCCATCAGGTAGAGGATGCCGGAAACCATAAGTAACATGAGGATTGGGGATAGCCTCGCCAGCAGAATCGCGCCTGCCAAATATATTTTCATCAAAGAATTTTCCTGGGCAGAGTTTATGACTGCAAGCCTGAAGAGATATTCGGCTAGAAACTTGAAAGGCTGATATAGTGGGTTCACCTGATCGATAATCTTCTTAACAGATTCGAACATGGGGGGAAGCGTGAACTGGATCAGAGGCAAGTCAAACCCCCAGTCATTAAATATTTGAACAAGCGGCCTGCCTGCCGCTAAACTCAGGTAATAGACCAGCATGGAATTTTCATCCACAGAAGCGTTACCGATCATCCTGAAGAAACGTGAATAGAAATCTAGATCTCCATGCTTCTCAGCCAGAGAGTTAACGATGTAGTAGGATGCAGCATAGCAGATCTCTGTGCTTTTCGGCTCATTGGAAGGCGTCCACCTAGTTAGGAAACCTAAGTTTCCCCCCGTCGACGATAAGGCCTGAGAGCAGGCTGCCTCAAGGTCCTCCTTAATCATGCTGACCCCTTCAAACCCTAGACTATCTGCAACATGTATGCTGATGTACTGTGCGATTCCTTCATGGAACCATAGTAGTTTCTGCGGCGATATGCCTGCCCTCCACAGAAAATGATGGATGAGTTCGTGAAGCGCGGTTACCTCCATATACCCCTCTACAAATCTGATGGAGAAGATATTGATGTGAATGTCTCCCATCTGATTTGATGAGAACGGAACATAACCCATTATGGACAGGAGATAGTTGAAATCCGGCAGAAAGAATTTGACATTTGCTGATTCCAATGTCACATTAAATAAATCCACAAGGATTCCATATGTCCTATTAAATAGGTTAAGAATCTGCTCTGCAAAATGCTGATACCGTGAAACTGTATTGAAAGTGAATACTCCATCCTTAAGCGTGATCATATCAGCTTTTTGCGACGCCTTCAGACCAACCTCGAGTCGGATAATATTTTCTGCTGCGGGAATATTCGTGAACGTCACATACCTCTGTCCAGACCTTGAGGGACGATATCTTCCATAGCTTCCAAGCGCCAGAGCCTGACCAGGTTTGACCGAGAAGCCTTCGGGGAAAATGACAGTTGCATTCAGCTTGCCCTCTTTGAACCCTATCTGCGGCGAATAGAAGATTGCGTCAGGTTCTATTATCATCGTTGCCGAGGAAAAATTGTAACTGATTATTAGACTGAACTGAGAACCGTCGGACTCGAAGGAGAAATAAAAGGCTTCATAAAAGTAGATTTGTCGACCAATCAAACTTTCAGCGCTGAGCAGAGACCAGCTGACAACCCTCCCTCCAATCGAACGATTGCTCCATTCTATGAATCTTGGCACCAAAACCCATGTTGAGTCAGACCTGCTCCGAGATGAAAACGTTATCGTCACGACCGCATCACCATTTTTATCCAAGACAAATTCATATGTGAAAGAGTCCTGAGAACTAGATGCATCTACAACCATTATGGAGGGCGCTTCAGAGAAGAGAAGCAATATTACGGTTAACGCTAGAAAAGGGAATCTTTTTGGCGTTACTTCTCACTCCTAAATTCTAATGATCGATCTTTGAAAGACTTACGTACGCCAGAATATTAACATTATGAAATAGTTGCATGGGGTGCGGAAAATGTGCATATCAAAATTTATAACTTGCAGCTTAAAGAAGATTAGAGGAGGAACTGAAAATGAAGACGTATTTGACGATATGGTTCAACAGTGAGGGTGCTTCACCATCCGAAGTTGCAGAGAGACTCCGGGCAATAGGATTCAAGCCTGTAAGAGGCTATTACGATCATGTATACGACTGGAAGAGAAGAGCGGCCCTCGAAGAGATACTTGAACTCAGCAATAAGATACATGAGACATTAAAGGGTCTGAAGGTTCTCTACAAGCTTGAAACCGTCTAGTAGGCCTGGATTGACATCAAAATTACGAAAAACGGAATTCAGTAAGTTTATATCCTACCACAGCAAACTTTATATCTTGAGTGCACACTGAAAAATTTCTGCACAGCATGAGAATGATGCACCCCCTCATCAACAACGAAATGGTGAGGGGGGAAGGGTTAAGTGGGAGCATAAAACTCTCACGATGAAAACCATGCATAGGCCCAACGTCAGACAGATGCTGAACCCGAGTAAGCCCGACATGCCACGCCGTCTGGGGGATAGCTCGGCTTGAACGCCGAAGAAGGGCGTGACAAGCTGCGATAAGCCTCGGGTAGGCGCATGTAGCCTTAGAACCGAGGATCCCCGAATGGGACCTCCTGCCGCGAGGGTCGAAAGACCTTCGTGGCGCTCCCAAAAAGGGAGCGGGAACCCCCCGAACGGAAACATCTTAGTAGGGGGAGGAAGAGAAACCAAACGGGATTCCCTGAGTAGCGGCGAGCGAAAGGGGAAGAGTCTAAACCTAACCCTGCAGGGAAACCTGTGGGGGATGTGGTGTGGTGGACCCGGCCGCCTCCTCCTCGGCGAAGTCGAAGTGGCTTGGAACAGCCCGCCGCAGAGGGTGAGAGCCCCGTAGACGTATGCCGAGAGGAGATGGGCTGGTGTTCCTGAGTAGTGCACCTTGGTTTTGGTGCACAAAGCTGGGAGGCATCAACTCCCAAGACTAAATACGTTTCAAGACCGATAGCGAACAAGTACGGTGACGGAAAGCTGAAAAGTACCCCGGAAGGGGGGTGCAAAGCGCTTGAAACCAGACGGTTACAGACGTGTGCGGCCTGAAAGGGTAGATCCCTTCCAAAGGGGACCGTGGCGACGCGGCTCCTCGAGGAAGGGGGACCAGGGTCGCACGTTCCGTCTAGAAACACGGGCCGGGGAGTTTACAGCCGTGGCAAGCTTAAGGGCCTAAAGCCCGTAGGCGTAGGGAAACCAAAATGCACGCAGCCAGTTTAATCTGGCGAGGTGCTGAGTCTGAAAGGGCTCGGAGTCACGGCTGTAACACTAGAAACCGGGCGATCTAGCCCTGGGCAGGGTGAAGCCAGGCGAAAGCCTGGTGGAGGCCCGAAGGGGTGCTGACGTGCAATTCGCTCCTCTGACCTGGGGCTAGGGGCTAAAAACCAATCTAGCCCGGTGATAGCTAGTTCCCTCCGAAGTGGGTCGCAGCCCAGCCCCGAGGGAGGCCGCCTACGGGGTAGAGCACTGACTAGAAAGTAAGGGGCCGAGAGGCCTCGCTTTCTTATCAAACTCCGAATCCGTAGGCGCCGTAGATCTCGGGAGATGGGTTCTGGGGGGTAAGCTCCCAGACCGAGAGGGGAACAACCCAGACTGAGGTTAAGGCCCCAAAATGCTGGCTAAGTGCCAAACTAAAAGGCGTCATCATCCTCAGACAGCGGGGAGGTAGGCTTAGAAGCAGCCATCCTTTAAAGAGTGCGTAACAGCTCACCCGCCGAGGGTGATGGCCCTGAAAATGGACGGGGCTAAGCCAGCTGCCGATACCTCAGGGCGCAGCTTACCGCTGCGGTCCGGTAGGGGGGCGTCCTGGCTGGGTAGAAGCTGGGCTGTGAAGTCCAGTGGACCGGCCAGGATTGCAGATCCCGGTGGTAGTAACAGCAAAGAGAGGTGAGAACCCTCTCCGCCGAAGGGGCCAGGGTTCCCCGGCAATGCGCCGTCAGCCGGGGGTAAGCCGGTCCTAAGGTCGACCTTAACTGGGTAGACCGAAAAAGGGAAACCGGTTAAAATTCCGGTGCCACAGAGGTACGATTGCGGCGACGCAAGGCCTAACGCCTGACGCTTCGGGATAGGCCGAGCAGGGCCGTCGCCCTGTTTAACCATTCAAGCCTGGGGAGTGCCGTAATGGCGAGAACCAGGCGAAGATGGGAATAGCCGTCCGTTTAGGACGGTTCGGCCGATTCCTGGAGCCATTGAAAAGGGCGTTAGGAAGGATCCTCTGTGACCGTACCTAGAACCGACACAGGTGCCCCTAGGCTAGAAACCTAAGGCGTGTCGGGTTTACGCCAAGCGAGGGAACTCGGCAAATTAGCCCCGTAACTTCGGGATAAGGGGTGCCTGCAGCCCGGCTTCGGCTGGCGCTGCAGGTCGCAGTGGCAAGGGGGACCCGACTGTTTAATAAAAACACAGGAAGCCGCAAGCCCGAAAGGGTGTGAACGGCTTCTGAATCCTGTCCAGTACAGGTACCTGAAACCCGGGTTCAACCGGGCTAAGGGCCTGCAAACGACGGGAGTAACTCTGACTCTCTTAAGGTAGCCAAATGCCTTGTCGGGTAAGTTCCGACGTGCATGAATGGAACAACGAGGTCCCCACTGTCCCCGCTTGGCACCCGGTGAACCCACGTAACGTGGACGAACAGTCCACGAACTCCCAGCGGGAAAAGAAGACCCCGTGGAGCTTTACTGCAGCCTGTCGCTGGGATATGGCTGCGGGTGCAGAGCGTAGGCGGGAGCCGCTGATCTTGACCTCTCCGGGGGTCAAGGTAGGCGACAATGGAACACCGCCCTCTCGCAACCGTATCTCTCACCGCCGCGTACGCGGCGGAACAACGGCAGGTGGGCAGTTCGGCTGGGGCGGCACCCCCTTGAAAAGATATCGAGGGGGCCCAAAGGTCAGCTCAGACGGGACAGAAACCCGTCGTAGAGTGTAAAGGCAAAAGCTGGCCTGACTGGATCCTCCACAGTAAGGGATCCAGAGGCGAAAGCCGGGCTTAGCGAGCCGTCATGTCCCTATTGGTGGGGGCTGGCGGCGACAGAAAAGTTACCCCGGGGATAACAGGCTCGTTGCGGGCGAGAGTTCCCATCGACCCCGCAGCTTGGTACCTCGATGTCGGCTCTTCCCATCCTGGCTCTGCATAAGGAGCCAAGGGTGAGGCTGCTCGCCTATTAAAGGGGAACGTGAGCTGGGTTTAGACCGTCGTGAGACAGGTCGGACTTTATCTGCTGGGAGCGGTGGCCGCCTGAGGGGAAGGTGTCCCCAGTACGAGAGGAACGGGACGCCGTAGCCTCTAGTTTACCGGTTGTCCGACAGGGCACTGCCGGGCAGCCACGCTGCTGCGGATAAGAGCTGAAAGCATCTAAGCTCGAAGCCGCTCCCGAGAAGAGGCGGCCATTCCTTGACACGAGACTCGGCGACGAGCCTCAGTCAAGGACGAGGGCTCCCATAGAAGATGGGTTTGATGGAACCGGGGTGTACGCTGGAAGGCTTCGGCCGACCAGTTCAGCCCGCGGTTCCCAACCGCCCAAGGTGTCGGGCCCAAAAAGGTTCAGCATCTGGACGAAATATGGGCCTATGCATGGATCATGATCTCAATTGCATGCTGATTCATTCCAATTTTTAATCCTCTAGGCGGGTGCCCTGTAGAGGTAGCAGAGTATTGTTTGACCTGACCTCGCGGTGTAAATAAGGGTCCAATTTTTCAGGTCGGATGGAATGCCATAGCGTTGTGTATAGATGCTGGGCAGAACCGCATATTTTGCATTGCCCCGCGCACCTATGTCAACAATCTGGAAGCCGGTTACGCCTTTCCTCTGCAGCTCAGTCTCGAATAGGCTTGTACTGTATGCGACGGCTACCCTCACGCCCTTCTCTGCATAGTTGGCCAAGTATTCCGCAACATCCTCGAAGCCCGTGTCAATAATCAGCACAGCTTTATCCGCCTGTAATATCAACTCATTCGCGTATCCGCATGGGGATGCCCAATGCATCAGGAGACCAGCCGAGCATTCAATTATTATTGCCAAAATCAGGAGGCGGGGAAGGATATGTTTCCAGCTCTTGCCTTCGCCTGAAACTCTTGCCCTATCCCAAATGTCAACGGCAAACAGGGATGCCGAAAGGATGATCGCAGGGCAGAGGAAAAGCACATAGTGGTCGCCTATGATGATGCGGAAGCTGGTCATCGCTAGAACTCCTCCGACTAGCCAGGAAAAAACGGCTATCCATCCTCTATCTAATCTCTTTCTTCTAAATAGCCTAGAAAGGAAGGCTGTGCAGAAGCATATTGATAGGATAAGGATCAGGAGGGGTGATTTGACAAAGATTATGTAGAAGGGAACCCAGGCGGGAACTTGAGTGTAGAAGTTGCCAGCATAGAACATTGCATGTCCACTTTCCATATGGCCCAAGTGAAAGCTGATTACCCAAAGTAGATGGGAGACTGTGTCGGTCCAAAGCCAAGGCCATGTTATAAAGAAGACGGAAAAGGCTATTAGCGGGGTCAAAAGAACCTGCATGATGATCCTCGAGAAGGGCGCCTGTTCTCTCGATTCAGTTCCATACTTCGAGATAATTTTGACGATTAGAAGGTAAAGTGCGATACCTGGGATGGCCGCGGCCGCTGTGCCCTTCGACCCGACCGCTAAACCAAGGAAGATGCCGACTAACACAAAGTGTCTGTTGTCCACTCTAGCGTAGGCTAGCGCTATGAAGGTTAATGTGACGAATAATGCCGCGAATATGTCGAGTATGCTGAGTGTTGAGTAGTAGACAAGCCACGGTGATACCGCTGTCAGAATGGCAGCCAAGAATGAAGATCTTTCCCCTAAGCATCTTCTGCCGTAAAGATAAATTGATAGGGATATGAGTGTTCCTGCGGAGACAGGGGCGATTCTGGCAGCGTAATATAGGTTATGCGTATTATAGCCGCCTAAGAACGGGAGAAATATGAGTGAGAATAACCCGGTCCAGAGCTTGGCAATGGGTGGATGCTCAGCGTTCTGTCTCCAAACCTGTGTGCTGAAGTCAAGTTTTAAGAAGCTCTGGACATAGAGCCTTCCAGTGTTGACGTATAGAGGCTCATCTGTCATTATACTTGTCTCGTCTATGAGTAGGATACGTGGGAGGATGGCTATCAATAATATTAGAATGGCCTTGATTGCAGCTTGCTTAAAGCCCAATTTCCCCTCAACGAATGATAAGTCTCGGTTTTCAGAGCTGCTCAATGACCTCCAGAAGGAGACTGGATACTCGTCGTAGCGTTTGATGATGCGCCCCATTCTCGTGATCGTATGCGAGCCTTTGGGAAGCTCCCTTACCTTTAGCTTCTCAATTTTTGATGAGTTAAAGAAGTCTCTCGATGACCACTGCGCCATGCATGATCTGCACTGAACCACCCCCTTAATCACGCTTAGAACATCGTATCCCATGTCCGAGCCGCAGAAAGGGCAATGCGGCAAAGCTCTGGCCATTAGTTCCTTTATATACTCTTCCGATGTCATTTTGTTTGCACGTATGTGGAACTCGGCTTAAAATGTTCATATAGATATTTAAGGCTTAATACTTTGATTCGATCTCTACAGCTATGCCCTGCTTAACAAGTAGTTTAGCATTCTCCAAGGGGAGGCTTGCCACGTCCTCAGGTTTGAATGGACCGTAGACTTTCATATCCACTCCCACTATCTCCGGCGTATCCTTCAGGAACCTCACAACCAACATCTTTCTCCTCTCCCTCTCCCCGCCGATCACTACGCGTCCTTGGAGGAGATTTTTCAGAAAATTCTGGAAAGACTCAATCTGGGATGCCAATCCTTGATAGAGGATTTCTTCTTCCTCTGTGAGGATGGACGTGGGCACTATCTCACCCCTCTTTGATGCATTCATGATCTTTTCATAGCGGGTGCGGATAAGATCCTCAACCATCCTCTTCACATATTCTTCCTCCTTCTCCATTAATCTTCCTCTCAAGGTTTTGTCGTCCAGCATACGCCTCTCCTCCCGTATCCTTTTTATATACTCCGCAATCCTACTGTAGAAGTTCTTTTCAAGAGGCTGTATCTCCGTCTTCTCTTTCTCATTTCTCCAAGCATTGATCAGCTCATCATACAAGGTTAGGCTACACTCCCCGCATCTTTGCAGAGGATGAGCAGCGCGGCCGCGGTTGGCAATTCGACTTCAACATTGCTGTAGGGGCCGAATTCTTCATCTCCAATCCTGAACTTGGGGGCTTCCCGCACATGGACTCTTACTTCCCCCCTCTCGAATGCTACCGACTCTTTTAGCGGATCAAATTCTTCTATCATATCTGCTGGAAATGAGACCTTCATTAGCCCTGTGCCTCCGTGGAGAGTGTTAGGCATCCTTATCAGCCTATGAATGTCGGTTGTAACCACCGTGTCAATCTTTGCGGCTTCCCCCTCAACCGCATGTTTGATCAGTGTATCCAATGCTTTCCTACTTATCCCCCTCAACAGGCTCCAAGGTTCAACGCCTTCCCTCAATAGCATAGAACCCTTTCTCGCCTGCAGAATATCCGTTATGATCTTCTTGCTCAACCCGAATTCCTTAAGTTCCTCCTCGCTTGCGGACGCGAGTATGTTAAGCAGCCCCTTCGTTATCCTGCCGCGCCAGCCACCATCATTCACGCTTGGTCCAGAAATAATCCTTAACCTCTTCGAGCCTGAAACTATTAAACCGTGGAATGATGCGTCGATTCCCACTCCCATAATATAGTCTACCAACTCTTTGCGGGCTGATGAATCCAATTCCTTCGCGCTCTCATTCTCCACGTGAACGTGGTAACCGCGATGCCCGCTGAATGAGACCTCCAGATCCTTCGAGGAGCAACCGAATTCCTCTCTTAGAATATCTATGAGCTTCATCGCCTCAGACTTTGCTGATTCAAGGCATAACTCGCATAGCCATGTCTTTCCATCAAAGCTTTTTCCATCGCATATTGGGCATTGAGGCGGTGTAACCCCTCTTCCAATAAGCCCGCAGCTTCTACACCTCCACCTATCATGGATCTTTCCACACCGGGTTGGGATATGGTCCGCGTCGATGTCGAAGTATATGTCAGCTCCGAGCCAACCCTTATCCTCCATTTTCTCTTCTGGCGCTTGATAATATGCGGTTGAGTAGTATGCGTGGGCTGGAACAATCTGCATTATGAAGCTTTTAAGTTCCTCTGCAGTTTTGAAGCCCTTATGCCTCAGCATAATATTCTCCTTAAAGAGTAAGAAGCCGAACTCCCTCTGCTCGAGAAGCCTTGGGACCTGGATGATTGATGATTTTTCCCTGTAGAACTCCGCGAATTTTTCCTGAATAAACGTTAGATTATCCATCCTCAAACTCTAAGTTACGGAGGATCCGCTCTTAAGTGTTCTTATTCTCCTCCGGTAATAACTTAATGGGTGGCGAAACCTGCCACAGGAACCCTCAGCCCTTGGACATAGACCATGAGTCTTCAGCGTGTCGCATGTCGGAGGAATATATTTTGTTCTCGAGCCTCTTTCTCCGGATATGTGCTCAACTTGATATCTGGTCAACCTCTCATTAAAGTCAGCTGATGATCTGAAGAGGTTTATCACATCTTCACCACTCATGCCTACGCTTAAAAGGAATGAGGTCAGGGTGAAACGTCCAACATGGGAGATATGCTGGCCTGATAGTGCAGATTGGTAGAGCTGGTTGATGCATGGTGGGAAGGCCTCGTTAACAACTCCGACAGGATGTTTGGGGAGGATTGGTTGCTCCGCTCCCCTGGAGTACATTCGCTTCAGATTGTCTATGCGTGCAAGTATACTTTCTGGAAGCACTGGCTTCGCGTCGGTGTTGACCCTGCTCTCTATCCTCCTCCGAATTTCCTCCTGGAGTAACCGTGCGGCTTCTGACTTTGATAGGTAAACTTCTCCCTTGATTACTGTTCGATTAACTAGTTTCCATTCTTTCTCGTGGAATTGGCTTGTATTCCTCAAGAAATCGGCGAGCGAAATGGCGAAATCGAATTTCCTTCCATAAATCATTTCCTCTGCCGCTTTAATGTTCCAGTTGAATATTTTCGCGATCTCAAGGATCTTTTCTTCCTTCTCCTCTATCTTTAGAATTTCGTAGGCCCGTTTCGCCTCGAAAAGTGCGTAACGGCGCTTTATATAGTCGCTGTTCGAAACTGCCGCCATCATAACTGCCAGCGGGAAGGATGGAATTTCAATGTCAGGTATTCTCATCTCCTTAATGAAGTGGGTTCCATCCGCATTCGACCAGTCCCCTGTTAGAGCATTTCTAAGCCTTTCTTCAGCCCTGTCGACGATCGGCCTATAGTCATCGCTTTCTAGACTGTCAATCCTCAAATCACGTTGCCTAATATAATCCGCCGCGTAAAGTAGAAAAGGGTATTTTGCAAGGTCGTTCTGGGTAAACACCAACTACTTAAACCCTACTCTACAGACTCATTCAACCTCTATCCTTGGCGCCAGATAATATGTTAAAGTGCCATCATACCGCTGCTTAAAGTCGAGGCGTATTGGCATATCATTTGAGAATTCGATCGTGACTATCTCCGATGTCGCCGATGCGGCTTTAACTATTTCGGAGAGGTAGCTCAGCGGAAAAGATGATTTGGACGGCTCCTTCACATCTAATGAGAGGAGGGCGTCGCTTCCTTTTTTAAGCTCTATGTCCGCCCCCATTATGTCCCCCTTAGCTCTCATAACCACCTTCTCTTCATCGGCTTCTATCCTAACGTAATCGCTTACGAGGGCGACGTCCTCAAGCGACCGGTGTAATCCATCAGTTGTGAGGGTTACCTTCGCCTTGAATTCTATCTTGGGCGTCGGAATATCCTCTTCGCTTGCCTCTAGAGTTGGCATCCTAAATGTGCGGACATAGTTTCCCATCATCGTCGTTACGAATTGGCCGGTTTCCTCGTCGAGCCTAAGCTCAACGATCTCATCTTTCCCAGCTCTCTTAAGGAGTTTCAGGAGTTCATTTAGGTTCAAACATATCCTCGTCTCCCCATCAATGGCGAACTCCTCAAATGCTGTTTTCTGCATGGCGAAGTCGACCATAGCCACACGTGTGGGATCCATAGCCCTTAATTTCATTCCCTCCCCATCTATCTTGAATGTTCCTTCGTCAACGATTGTTGAGATAGCGGTTATCGCGTCTCTAAGCATCTTTGCGTCGGGCATCCTAACCTTAAACAAGACTGGCCACCACGAATGAATACAGTTTCCACGCTGTCTTATATGTTTGGATAACGGTAATTTAACAGTTTGCCCCATACGTCTTCGAGATTAGAAGAGAGTGGAGCTGCCAGCCCTATAATTGCCTCTAACTATACTCTCTAAAGTTTAACTGCACTTTTGCATCTAAAGAATTTGGGCTTTGGTTTTCTCTCAACATTTTTGATGGCTTTCAGTCATGATCTCACATTTAATTGTTATATGTGTTAATGGCGGTTTTCGGTTTTAAACAAGAAAGTTTTAGGCTTATTTCAGCGTTTAGACATTGTTTTCAGGCTTCTTTTAGGAAAAATTTTGCCACCACAAAACCGTCCCAAATGTTATGCGCTAAGCACATTCTGGGTGTCATTGCCCGGCCACTTTCCTTTACTGAATAATTTAACCCCGTCTACTTCCACAACAAACCCGAAGAAGGCAGTCGTCCAATTTGAAGCCCCTAGTTTTTATGTAATGTTTAAGCATGGCTTAAGTGTTAGGCTTCAAGGGTAAAACCCTCGGGTTTCCTTGCTTTGCGCTTGTAACTGAAACCAAAACTCTTTCCAAGTCGAAGCCCCTAAGACCAAACCCTGCAACCTCAAAGGGTCTCAACCCACACTCCTTCATTAAAGTGTAGATGATGGCATATTTTTGGCTTGCCTGGGCTATAATCAGGTTTATCTTCTCCTATTTCGGGCATTTGGAATCCTGTGGTCACGTTTATACTTTGGCTTGTCAGAGGGGATCCCATAAAAGCCAGAGGGGTTGGCTTTAAATGTTTCTTAAACAGGCTTCTTCGAAATGTGAAGGGAAACTTCTTCCGGGTTGCTTAAATCAGCTTTTCTGGAAATCTCCTTTATGGCTTTAACCCTTCATGTCAAATGCCCTTCGGAAAACCCTAACCGTCTAAGTTTTAGGGCTACAGAAAGTATTCTCTCATCGAGTTCCAAGTGTTTACGAGTACTCTCTAAAAGTGTAGTTGCATTTTGTGCATCTAAAGAATTGGGTTGAGGATTCGTCGGCTCCTCTTGTCTGAACTTGCCAGACATATGCTTCATTGTTTCCACATTTTGGGCATTCGACCGTGATTGTGGGGAGGGTTTTCAGTTCCTGCTCCTTCTTACCTATTACCACAATCTTTTCTTCCGGCACCATCTCCAAGGTCTTCGCCGGCTTAATCAGAGATTCCGCCGGCTTTATATACCCGCATTTAGGGCAGGTTAAGGAGAACTCCTTAGCCTCCTTCTTGCGCTTCAGGACAAGCCGGGTGCCGCATTTTTCACAAAAATCCATGAAAGCTGCCCCTATATCCGTGACGTTTTCAATTAACATTGAGAAGGCTCTTTTAAATCTTTCCTATTTTCGCTTTCCAGTGTACTATAAAGGTTTAAGAGCCTTTCTCCTCGCCATTCATCTAGATTTTGGAAAATATGCTTCCAGGGTTGAGTATGTTATTTGGGTCGAATAGTCTCTTAATCTCCCTCATCACCTCGATTTCATCCTCACTTAGCACAAGCCCCAGCTCACCCTTCCTAATCTTTCCGATGCCATGCTCCCCTGAAATTACGCCTCCAAGATTAACGGCGAGGCGATATATCTCCCTCTTGACCTTCCAAAGGTATTCAAGATCTTTTCCCTCCTCCTTCATTATGTGGACGTGGAGGTTTCCGTCGCCTGCATGCCCATATATGGGCATGTAGAGCCCCTCCATTTCGGATATCCGTTTGATTTCTCCTATCAGGTCGCTTAGCTTTGAGGGTGGAACAGTGACGTCTAGGATGTCGACCATTCCAGGCTTGAGTGAAGTGTAAATATTGCTTCTTATCCGGAGGATTCTCTCCTGCTCCTCTTTTGTCTCCGCTAAGATGATCTCTCCCACCCCATGCCTTTCAGAGATCCTTGATAACTCCTCCATAGAGGAGAGGAGTTCCCCCTCAAACGGGCTTGTCAGTATAACTATTAACTGCGCCTCACCTGAGTTGGCAGGCCACTCTTCATTTATGTGCTGCGCCGCTAGGGTTATCTCCCTCAGCCCCACATATTCTATTGCCAGCGGTGAAACTTTAGATCTTAAGATCTCCTGTGCACATTTCAGTGCGTCCATCCATCTTGCAAAAGGCAGGATTAGGGTGGCCGTGTAGGGGCTCTTCGGGTAGAGTTTGATTATCGCTTTGGTTATCACGCATAGGGTGCCCTCGCTTCCAATGATCAGCTGCATCAGATCGTATCCAGTATTATTCTTGAGCAGTTTGCCGCCAAGCCTGATTATTCTCCCATTCGGCAGAACCGCTTCCAGCCCTCTAACATAGCTTCTCATAACCCCGTATTTCACCGCTCTAACCCCGCCCGCATTCGTGGCTATGAGACCGCCGATCTGCGCGCCTTCGTCGCCTGGATGCGGGGGGAAGAATAGACCGGCTGTCTCTGATGCCCTGATAAGGTCTCCAAGCGTGGCTCCAGCCTCGGCCACAGCCATCAGGTTCTCCACATCAACTTCAATTTTGTTCATCTTCTCAAGAGATAGTATGATGCCCTGCACTGTTGGGATGCAGCCTCCGACGAGTCCCGTCCGTCCTCCGACCGGGAAGACAGGGATCCTGCAGGAGTTAGCTGTCATCAATATCTTTGAGACTTCCTCTGTTAATGAGGGCTTGACAAGGACTAGCCCTGTTGCAGGCGATGGGCGTATCGGTTCGGGTGTCTCATCCCGCAGGTACCCCTCCAGCATGGATGGATCTGTTATGACCGAGTCCCGGCCTACAATAGACTTAAGCCTTTCAATCACCTTATCCGGGATCATGCCATTCATTTCGCTCCTCTCCTCAGCTCCTCAATTAGTAGGGGGAGGATTTCTTGAACTTCGCCTATCACTCCGTAATCTGAAAACCTGAAGATGGGAGCTGAGGGATCCTTGTTTATTGCTATGATGACCTCAGAATCCCTCATGCCGAATAGATGCTGTGGTGATCCTGAGATGCCGCATGCGATGTATACCTTTGGCTTCACAATGTTACCGCTGAATCCGACCTGATGTTCCCTCCCTATCCATCCTGAGTCTACAAGCGGTCTGCTTGAGCCGACAACGCCTCCGAGGATCTCTGCCAACTCCTCTAGGATCCGGAACTCATCTGGGCTTCTGAGTCCTCTTCCACCGGAAACGATCACTCTGGCTTCGTTTATCTCCATCTCCGCTGCCGGCGTCTTCTCCAAAATTTTCATTCCAGTATCCTCGATTATCTTGACTTGTCTCCTTATTACCTCTCCCTTGCGTGACGGGTCAGGTTCACCCATCTTCATCACCTTATATCTCACAGTTGCCATTTGAGGTTTCCTCCACGTCTTTATCTCCGCCATTATGTTACCGCTGAAGGCGGGTCGAACCTGAACTAGCCTCCCATCCTCGTCAATGTATAAATCTGTGCAGTCCGCTGTCAGCCCTGTACGGAGGGCGGCGGCGACCCTTGGGGCGAGAACCCTTCCAATCCGGGTTGCCCCGATGAGGATGATGTCTGGCTCCGTCTCCCTCGCAAGATCCACAATATTCGATGAATATCTGATTAGGTCGAAGTCATGTAGTGAGGAGTGGTCGAATATGAAGATCCGATCAGCCCCGTAGGCTACGAGCTCGGACGCTTTCTCCTCAATTCTGGACCCAAGAAGGACTGAGTCAACTTTGCAGCCGAGTTTACCTGCAAGCTCCCTTCCCTTGCATATTAATTCATATGTGACCGGGTGGATCTCCCCGTCCTCTTGCTCAGCATATATTAGAATGTCCCCCAAAGCTTGTTACCTCACGATTCTTAGATCCCTGAGTATTGATGCGATCTTTCCGGCCTTCTCCTCAGGGGTTCCCTCAAGCATTATGCATCGTCTACCTTCTGTTGATGGCGCATATACATTCATGACCCTTGTCGGCGAGCCTGAGGTGCCGAAGAGGCGTTCATCCGCGAATCCTACCAAATCTTCCGCCCCCCAAATGGACACTTCAGCTTTCCTGGATCTTAGTTTATCCTTCAGGGTTGGCATTCGCGGATTATTCACATCCTTTGTTACTGTTAATAGTCCGGGGAGGCGGATCTCGATCTTATAATCATTTTTTCCAAGCCTGGAGCAGACTACGACCCGCTCCACATCCGCATCTATGATCTCATGGACGAAGGCCACGCAGGGGATGCCCAGAAACTCTGAGACCTCGGGTCCAACCTGGGCTGTGTCCCCATCCACAGTCTTCTCCCCACATAATATGAGGTCGAAGTGACCCATCTTCCTTATAGCAGAGGCGAGAGTGTAGGAGGTTGCCAATGTGTCTGCGCCTGCGAATGCGGGGTCTGAGAGTAGTATGGCATCATCTGCGCCTCTGGCGATCGCGTCTCTAAGCGATTCTACCGCCTGTGGCGGCCCCATGCTCAGAACCATAACTTTTCCGCCAATCTTTTCTCTTAACTGGACGGCTGCCTCAAGTGCGTTCAGGTCGAATGGGTTTATTACCCCTTCTGCGGAGCTCCTGTCCAATCTTCCCTCAACATAATCGAACCTAACCTTCTCTATGTCGGGAACCTGCTTCAACAATACTATTATCGTGAGACCTCTCTTTGCCTCCTCTAATCCCTTAGAAGTCATGGTGGTTAAGCATCTTCCTCATGGCCTAATACATCTATTCTCAACATGGGATGCTTAACTGATTTGCTAATATGCCCTTGCAACATACACGACTTTAGTGGCTTGTCTGCGGCATGCTATGCATCCGGATTTCGGGGTCTCTTCAACGTCGATTCTATAACCTCTGACCTCGCCGCCTGTCTCCTCCTTAATCTTATCCGCGCATTCCTGCCTTTCACACCATGAGACCCTTGCAATTTTTCTCTTCCCAATGACCCCCCTAAGCTCCTCTAGGTTCTCCACATCGACCGTAAGGCTTTCCAGCATCGACTGGCTTCGCCTCTCCAAATCCTCATTAATTTTTGCGAATAATCCGTGAATTGCAGGGACTATATCTTCATACGCGACCCTGTTTCTCTGCAGGGTAACCCTTTCCGACAGTGTGACGCACCTGTCATTCATGTCCTTCGGCCCCACTTCAATTCTCACTGGCACCCCGAACATCTCCCAGTGGTAGTACTTTTCTCCAGGAGTCTTCTCTTCTTCATCTATTTGAACTCTGATCCCAGCACCTTTAACTACCTCATAAACATCTTTTGCGTAGGCTAATACTTCATTCTTCGTCTCCTTATAGAGTATTGGAACTATGATGACTTGGATGGGCGCCACTTCAGGGGGTAGAACCAGACCATGATCGTCGCCATGCTGCGCTATCACAGCTGCCAGCGTCCTACTCACTCCGAACCCGTAGCATGTCTGTGCCACGTATCTTTGGGTTCCCTCAGGCGTCTCGTATGTCACTTCGAAGGCCTTGGCGAAGTTCTCCCCTAAGTTGTGAACTGTTCCTATCTGGTTCACTCTTCCATCTGGGTTCCAGGCGTCAAAGGCGATCGAGTAGACTGCCCCCGCAAACTTGTCGAAGTCCGGTCTCCTTAGAATGTAGAAGGAGAGGCCTAAGCGCTTGAAGATTCTCCGATAAATGTTTACCGCCTCTCTAACCTGCGCCTCAGCCTCATCCCAATCCTTATGGGCTGTATGCGCCTCATTCCACAAAAATTCTCGCATCCTGAATAGTGGCCGGGTCGCCTTAGTCTCATACCTGTAAACGAATACGCTCTGGAATATTTTTAGGGGCAGATCGGCGTGGGACCTGATCCACTGCGCAAACATAGGGTACATAGCCGTTTCGGAGGTCGGTCTTAGAAGTATCTTTCTCTCAAGCCTTCTTCTTCCAGCATGGGTTATCCAGAAAACCTCAGCCGTGAACCCTTCTATGTGCTGTGCCTCCTTTGCGAAGTCCTCCTCGGATATGACGACTGGAAATAACATAGGCTCGTGGCCGCTTGCTTCGAGATCGTTCTCGAGCATCTCTATGATCTTCTTCGCGATGCGTGTTCCCCACTGCTTGTATACGCCGAAGCCCTTAACCGGATATCTTGTGTCTATTATATCTGCTTCGAAGAGGACGTTATCGAACCACTCCGTGAAGTTCTCAAACTTCTTCATCAGTATACGCATCTTCCCAATAATCGCATATATGCGGTCTTAGTTGATCATCAATAAGATCAGATCTAATAAATTTTTGTGGCGGAACTTGATATGCTCCGCCAACCCATTTTTTTAGGCAGAAATTAATATTTAAAGGAAACATCCATAATCTTTAGTGATGGGAAATGGCTCTTGATTACGAGAGGATGCTGGACGAAGCCTACGCCCAACTGCCTACTAGGGCATCTAGAAGTGAGAGGCTGGAAGTCCCTAAACCTCGCTGCACAGTTTCAGGTTCGAGGACGGTACTCCATAACTTCGGCGATATATGTGACGCCCTCAGGAGAGACCAGATGCATCTGTTAAGGTTTCTCTCGAAGGAGATGGCTACGGCAGGAGTCATTGAGGGGTCGAGGGTAATCTTTCAGGGTAGGTTTGAGGCCTCAACCATTGAACGTTTAATCCAACGGTACATGGAAGCCTATGTGACATGCCCGGTCTGCAAAAGGCCTGATACCAAGTTAACAAAGGAGAAGAGGCTCTCATTCATGGTCTGCGATGCCTGCGGGGCACGTTCACCCGTGAAGGCAGTATAAGCAAAAATCTGGAAGCGTGAAGATTGGAAGTCTACGTTAAAGTGCAAAGGTGGGGGCGGCAGGTTCTACTAGCAGCCTGCGACGCCGACCTCCTAGGCAAGACCCTTGAAGACTCGAACATCCATTTCGAGATAAAGAAAGAATTTTACGGGGGCTTCAAAGCAACAGTTGACGAGGCAGTCGACCTGATAGAGAATTCGACAATAATAAACCTTGTGGGGTCAGGAATCGTCCAGAAGGCTATAGAACGTGGATATGTACACCCAGAATCGGTCATAAGAATATGCGGCATCCCCCACGCACAGATAGTAAAGATGTAGGCTGAGGTGCTGCGAAAAAATTTTTATCAAGCCCGCAACTAATTCTGCTTAGGATATGCCGGGGTGGCCGAGCGGTTTAGGCGGCGGGCTGCAGACTCGCTGAACATGGGTTCAAATCCCATCCCCGGCTCCAGTCCTCAGGGTTAAAGCCCCTTTTCCATATCCTCCTATTTTAAGTTTAGGGAAAATGAGTTTAGCGTGTGCTTTGTTATAGATGGTTTGAGATCATTGATGTGGAGCAGAGGTGGCTTATAGCCTGCGAGCTAGGCTGGAATGCCAATTTACGGGTAAATTTTATTGATAGCTGCCATAGAGAGTTGAGTGGCAACCCCTCATCGAGACAGCTGAGAGTGCGATCTTTGCAAGGTGCTCCTTGACGCCCAATCAAAAGTCCTTTGAAATCAATACTAAAAGATTCTAGACGAAGCAATTATTTGGGAAACAATATTAAGATTCTCTACTATCCATAAAGATCTCATTCTTCCCATTGGTTAATGATCGGCATCTTCCACCCTATACCAAATGCTTTGGGCGTGATCTTTATGCATGGTGGTGCTTGCCTCCTTTTGTATTCCGCCCTCCTAAATCTCCTATAAATGTCCTCCACAACCTCTCTCGGATAGCCCATTTCGATGAGTTCACGTTTGCTTTTCCTCCTTTCTACTATGTCATCCACCATTGGGCTGACGAGATCAAAGTCGAATGGGTCATATTGCTCTTCTCTCAGTTCTGGGGATGGCTTCTTCTTGAAGATCCTCATAGGAATTATTTCTCTTCCGGCTTTTTCATTAACATATCTTGCTAGCTGGTAGACTTCAAGTTTACTTACATCTCCTAGAGCACCTATCCCGCCGACCATATCCCCATAGAGAGTGCAGTAGCCGAGAGCGAGCTCCGTCTTATTTCCAGTATTTATTATGAGTATTTTTAGATCCTTAAGCCTATTAGATATATCCATGAGGATATTACCTCTTATTCTTGGCTGTATATTTTCGTCGGCAACCGGATCATCACTCTCCTTAGCTAAACCAAAATTCTTTCTTATTTCTTCTAAAGGCTCCTCTAGGATTCTTCGATAACTTCAATTATTTCTTGGATCGGTATTTCTATAAAGAGTATCCCTAAATTCTCAGCTACTCTTCGCGCATCCTCTTTACTATGCTGACTTGAATATTTGGAGGGCATGTAAACTCCTATAACATTCTCTCTTCCCAATGCTTCTACCGCGATGCAGGAGGTTAGGGATGAATCGATCCCGCCGCTCATCCCAACTATAGCCTTCTTAAACCCTGTTTTTCTGAAGTAATCGCGTATACCCAGCATAATTGCGTTAAGCATCTCCTCCTCCCTGCGATAGGGGCCGGGGTTAACTTTTTTAGCAGTCCAGTTTCTTAAGTCGATGTCTGTTATGATTAAGTCTTCCTCGAACTGCTTGCCTATGGCTATTAAGTCTCCATTTCCATCTACCGCCAGGCTTTGTCCGTCAAAGACCAATTCATCTTGACCACCGACCATGTTAACATAAAAAATGGGGAGATTGCATTTTCCAGCCTTTTCCTGTAATAATCTCAACCTAAGGAATCTTTTTCCGGCATAGAAAGGGGATGCTGAGAGATTGAGGATTATATTAGCTCCCTTAGCGGCTAAAATATCCGTGACTTTTATAGGGTATTCCTCATCCCAGAGGTCTTCGCATATTTCAATGCCGAGGGCGATTTCTTCTTCGCCAAAGCTAACTCTCACTGTATTGATTTCCTTTGATGGCTTAAAGTATCTAGCTTCGTCAAAAACATCATAAGTCGGCAATAGAGACTTATAGGCAACACCGATGAGATTGTTTCCTTTGAAAACGGCCGCGGCATTGTAGAGATCGCTATCCTCATAGTCCACAAAACCAACTATTCCCACAATATCCTCTTTCATCTCTCCTATCATTGCTAGTAGTCTTCTCTTGTTCTCTTTCACAAATTCTCTCTCATATAATAGATCCTGCGGGGGGTAACCGGTGACCGCCAGCTCTGGAAAGATAACTATCTCCGCGCCATATCCCCTAGCCATTTCTATGTATCTCTTGATCTTCTTAACATTTCCTTTAATATCGCCTACGGTCGAGTTTATCTGAGCCATAACTATCTTCATTCGATGAAGCTCACCATGCGGTTATTAATGGGTTGAAAAATGGCGACACAGCGCCGTTTGAAATATCGTGATGAAACGTGTTCAAAATTGTCCCCAGCAGACTTTGTTACTTAATAGTCAAGGTACTTCACTATCTCCCAAGGCGTTATATATAGACAGTATTGATTCCAGTCGTTTGTCTTATACTCTATAAATGCATCGAATATGTGGCTCCCTAAAGTCTGATGTATAACCTCGTCACTCTTCATCTCTTCTAAGGCTTCCTTGAGCGTTGTCGGCAGCTCTTTTATTCTAAGAGATCTACGTCTTTCCGGAGGCATCTTATATACATCTTCATCAATTGGGTCGCCTGGATCAGTCTTCTTCTTTATGCCATCAAGCCCTGCCATTAGTAGACATGAGAATGCCAAATATGGATTGCATGAGGGGTCAACACCACGATACTCCAGTCGCTTTTGAGCCGCATATTGTGGCCCCTTATAGTAGACTGGGATTCGTATTAGAGCCGACCTATTGCGGCGGGACCAAATTATATATATTGGCGCCTCGAAGCCTGGAACAAGCCTTTTGTATGAGTTCACAGTCGGGCAGCACACGGCTGTTAAAGCCCTAGCATGCTCTAAAAGCCCTCCAATAAAATATCTTCCAGTTTGGCTGATCTCTGCGTACTCATCGTTTTCGTCATACATACTATTATCCGAACCTTTCCATAATGAGATGTGCGTATGCATTCCGCTGGCATTATCCAGATAAACAGGTTTCGGCATGAAGGTAGCTATTAATCCATACTTTCTAGCAACATTTTTCGCCACAAATTTGTAATATATCACTCTATCAGCGGTTTCGATAGGTCTATCAAATCGAAAGTTGATTTCAATTTGCCCAGCGGTTGCAACCTCATGATGATGCTTTTCTATTTTGAATCTAAAGTAGTCTTCGAGGATTGATGAGACTTCATTACGATACTCAATCGTCGTATCTTCAGGCGGAGGTCTAAAGTATGCCTCCTTTGGTCTAATGTAATATTTTCCAGGTGTGATTTCAGAGGATTGTGGGACAACTCTCGGCGCCCCCCATGAATCACCCTCCCCTCCTCTAGGGCTGACCCATGGATCCCAGACAAGCTTCGTCGGATCTATTGAAGAGAAGAGAAAGTATTCAATTTCAGGAGCAAAGTAGGCGGTATAACCCATATCCTCTGCCGCCTTTACAGCCCTCTTTTCAACGTAACCTCGGGGGCAAACTTCTGAGAGATCGCCGCCGTAAGCTTCGTATACGTCGCCTATAACTATGGCACTTCTCTGGCTTTCATCGCTTGTCCATGGCAATATTGTCAGGGTGCCTGGATCCGGCATATATCATATCTGATTCATTAATGGACTTGTAACCTCTTACAGATGACCCGTCAAAACCTAGTCCGACTGTGAAAGCCTTTCCCTCTAAGTATTCTCTTGCGGGTATAACCATGTCATGTATTAACCCGCGTATATCTGTGAATGTTGAATTAACCCATCTTATCTTATTTACTTTTAAAATTTCTAGGGCCTTCTCAATCATTTCATTTTTTTCCAAGATTTTCACCATGTTTAACGGAATGACCTTATCATATAAAAACATTTACTAAATACTTCCATTATAAGGAAAATATTTATAGAATTTCATAAATAAATGAACAAACATTCATTGAGAAGATTGTCTGATAGTTAAATATGGTCAGTCTCCCGTTTTTATTCTCAAGATTATCTTTCAGATATACTGTGAAATAAAGTCCTCGATCGTTCTGTTCAGGGTTATTTCGGCGATGTTTTGACAATATTCCATAATTCTTCTCACCGCGTCTAGTATGAGCCCCAGGGTTAATGCTATATTCGGATCCAATTTTTTAGCAAATATAGTCATAGCAATATTACTTTCTATGCTGCTGTATTTCTCTATTTTTGAGAAGATTTCATCCGCTCCCCCATAGTCCCTCTTAAACATTACTTTCAATGTTTCCTCGAATGTTTGGTGCATCAGCGAGCAGAAGTCAGTGATTTGCATGTACACTTCTTCGTCTAATGTTTCCTTCAGAACTAGGGTTTTATCTTCTATAAGTTTTTTGAGCGAAAGTATATTGTTGGCTAAATTTAATGCATTACCCGCTATATTCTTTATGTCGTTGGCAACTATTCTGTAGCCTAAGAACTCCTTTGGACTTTTAAACCCTAAATCTTTGAGTAGACCGCGCTCCAGGTGATATTTTAGTTGGCGGATTACGTAGAGATTCAGCCTACTAACATCACTATATATCTCAGAAACAACTTTCACGAAATTATCCCCCTCACTCTTTAATGCTGAGACAACCTCTTTATTGGCTGCGAGAGCTAAAACAGCCATCCTTCTAATAGCCATTTCAACTGGTAGATTTGGATGGTTTATTAGAATTCGAATGGTAATCTCATTCTCGCTCTCATCAATTATCTCTGAACCGAGGAGATTGTTCTTAACGAGATGGTTCACAGTTGCCCTATGCTTTTGAAGGCTGACTTTATCTCTAAATCTCAAGTGCATGATGTCCGCTCCAACAACGTAAAGCGCCGTTATCTTTCGATGTAGGGACGCCGGATCATCCTCAGGCCTAACATGAAGCCAATACTCCTTTAATGTGGGTTTCTCGGATTCGCGCTCCTTAAAGGCCTTTCTAGGGATGAGAAGCGCTGATCCATCATCTAATACCTTGAATATGAGTTCGCTTCCCTTACTTATTTTCATCTCATGAACCCACTCTTTTGGCAGGGATATAACAAAGGAGCCTCTGCCCACGCACTGAACCTTTCTAGATCCTAAGTCTTTCTCCACGAATTATCCCTCAACCAATATATTTCATATATATTAAACAATTCATTGATAACCATTTCCATGAATATAAATAATTTCGACTTCTTTTATATAAAAAACATATCCTTTTTAAGCCAGAGGTGAATGATAATTGAATATCCGATTCTGCAGGGACTGCACTAACTTTGAGGAAAGAAGGGATATTGACGGAACCACTTTATGCATGAAGAACCATGAACCGAAAGTTTTGTGCGAAGATTTCGCGCCCAGAGATTGCGGAGTTAACAAGAGAAGGTTATATCTAATGTCCTGTCCAGAATGCGTGAACTTTGAAGCCATTAACGGATACCCATTATGCGCTAAGGGGCATAAACCAGGAGATGCATGCGAGGACTTCATAGATAGATTCAGGAAAATAGATAGGGTAAAGCAGAATAATCAGATAAGAGCGGTGCTATCCATTAATGGGCAGAGTATATTAAGTCTCGCTCTCCGCTCAAAACTGGATGACCCCGGTAACTAGAGAGCCATGTAGAGGAGAATTTTAAACCTACTATCCAAGGTGATTACGATGTATGCTAGGAGAGAGCATGCAGGTTCCTATAGTGATGATAAAATCCTCGGTTCATGTGCACTTTTCGGGATGATGAATCTTACGTGTGAAAGATTTTCTTCTAAAGAACCTGTCCACGCAATCTCCTGTATGCGTGAACGGGGAAACGGTCTTGGCGGAGGCTTTGCCATATACGGCATATACCCAGACCTAGCGGATCTCTACGCGTTTCACGTAATGTACATGGATCCGCTATCTAGAAGGAGGGCTGAAAAAAATTTGATGAGAGATTTCAGAATATTACTCAGTGAAGAGATCCCCACCAAAGAGAGTAATGAGTTTCTTGATCCCCCAACCTTCTGGAGATATTTTCTCGAGCCGAAGCCCTCGAAACTTAGAGATGAAAATGTAAGCAGCGATGAATATGTTGTCCGCAGAGTTATGGGTATAAATACTGGTGTGAGGGGAGCTTATGTCATTTCAAGCGGGAAAGATATGGGCGTATTTAAGGGCATAGGCTTCCCAGAAGACATAGCCGATTTTTTCCGTTTAAACGAGTATAGAGGTTACATGTGGATCTGTCATGCGAGGTTTCCGACAAATACTCCAGGATGGTGGGGTGGAGCGCACCCATTCAGCATACTTGACTGGTCGGTGGCCCATAACGGAGAATTATCATCGTATGGTGTAAACCGCCGCTACCTAGAAATGGAGGGATATGGATGCGCCATGAAGACTGACACTGAAGTGCTCGCATATGCGCTTGATTTGCTTGCCAGAAGACATAATATACCGATAGAATTGATTGCAAAGGTTTTTGCACCTCCTTATTGGGAGGAAATAGATGCGATGAAGCCTAAAGAGAGATTAACGTTTGCGGCGCTGAGGCGGGTTTATGGCAGCCTAATGATGAATGGACCATTCTCAATAATAGCTGCCCGCCATGGCGAAATGATAGGCTTAACTGATCGAAAGAAGTTGAGGCCCTTAATAGGGGGGATGAGAGGCGACTTCCTGTACATATCCTCTGAGGAATCTGCGATCCGCTCAATATCCCCTAGCCTCGATAAGGTTGTACGCCCATATGGCGGCGAGATAATTGTCGGCAGACTTAGGGACTTAAGGGTCATGGAGACCCCAACACTTGTTGGGAGAGTGTATGCTTAAGTGAGAAGATACCTTCTACCGGAATATATTGTTGAGAGGGACGACTTAAAATGCACGAGATGCAAGATATGCGTGGAGCAATGCACCTATGGCGTCCACAATTATAATGCTATAAAGAATATGATAGAGAGTAGAAGCGAGCTTTGCGTTGACTGCCTAAGATGTGTACTTTTCTGTCCAGTAAACGCGATAACTGTTAGAAGGAACCCGAACGTCTATAAGGAAAATTACCATTGGACATATGAATTCATCACATCTATAAAGAGGCAGGCTGATACTGGAAGCGCACTTTTATCAGGCATGGGCTGCGACAAACAAAACCTAACCTACTGGGATAAGCTTCTGTTAAATGCTTGTCAGGTGACCAACCCGCCAATAGATCCAATAAGGGAACCAATAGAGATTAGGACATATCTTGGGGGAAAGCCCAAAATGCTTGAGTTTGAATTCAATGATGAAGACATAACTTTGGGGACTAAACTTGGGCCATGTCTCTGCGCAGAAACCCCAATCTTGTTTGCAGCCATGTCTTATGGCGCATTAAACTTAAATGTTCATGAGGCTTTAGCGAGAGCTGCGGTAGACTGTGGCACATATTTTAACTGTGGAGAGGGAGGACTTCACCCCAGCCTCTATAAGTATAGCGATCATACAATAGTTCAGGTAGCATCCGGGCGTTTCGGTGTAGACTTAAAGTATCTTAGTGTCGGAGCTGCAATAGAAATCAAGATAGGACAAGGAGCCAAGCCCGGAATAGGCGGGCATTTACCGGGCGAAAAGGTATCAGATGATATAGCGATGGTTAGAATGATACCCGCTGGAACAGACGCCATATCTCCGGCACCGCATCACGACATATATTCTATTGAGGATTTACGTCAGCTAATCTACGCCTTAAAGGAGACTGTTGAATACACGAAGCCTGTCGCCGTGAAAATAGCCGCTGTCCATAATTCAGCAGCCATTGCAAGCGGCATTGTCCGCGCCGGAGCTGATATTATAGTCCTTGATGGTGTCAGAGGTGCAACCGGGGCGGCCCCTAAGGCCATTAGAGATAACGTGGGAATACCAATAGAGCTGGCCGTAGCATCAGTGGATCAGAGACTGCGTGATGAGGGGGTAAGAGATGAGGTTTCTTTAATAGCGTCTGGCGGTATAAGGAGCAGCGCCGATGTAGTTAAGGCTGTAGCCTTAGGAGCAGACGCTGTTTATATAGGAACAGCGGCTCTTATTGCTATGGGCTGCACCTTATGCCAGAAATGCTATACTGGGAAATGTCCATGGGGAATCGCAACAACAGACCCAGAGATTTCGAAGAGGCTGAATCCTGAAGATGCCTATAAGAGAGTTGTAAATCTTGTTAAGGCCTGGAGCATAGAGATTAAAGAGATGCTTGGTGCAATGGGCATGGATGCCATAGAGAGCCTCCGCGGAAACCGTGAGCAGCTGAGGGGCGTGGGCTTAACAGATCGTGAGCTGGAGATTTTAGGCGTTAAAATGGCTGGCGAATAAATGGGGAGGCAGTTTTCCAGATATGAACGACATACATGGATGCGTGAAGAGGTTTGAGGTTGATAGGGCAATTATCGACGCTAAAGGAATGCATTACTTTGAATTGAATGCGCTGCTAAGGGAGTTAAGCGCTGACGGGATTAGGGATGTTGAAGTTTACAATGTGTATGGGCAAAGGTATATTGGAACCGGGTTGAAGACCCCTCTGAATATCAGGATTTATGGGGTTCCAGGAAATGATCTTGGAGCATTCATGGATGGGCAGAGGATTTTCGTGTATGGCAATGCGCAGGATGGCTGTGGAAACACCATGAATGATGGCTTAATAATTGTTCATGGAGATTCAGGCGACGTCGCCGGCTATGGAATGAGGGGAGGAAAAATATTTGTTAAGGGGGACGCTGGCTTCCGGGTTGGCGTCCATATGAAAGAATATGGTGGTAAAAGGCCGACTATAATCATCGGTGGGAATGTGGGCGATTTTCTAGGCGAATATATGTCTGGGGGCATAATACTCGTCTTAAATCTGAGCCGAAAGGAAGGAGGAGGTAAGCGGAGCATGAAGTTCGTAGGTGTTGGCATGCATGGCGGCACAATCTATATTCGTGGGGAAGTCGTGCATGTGGCGAAAGAGGCTAGAGTCGTTGAGACTGATGAACATGATCTTCGCTTGATAAGCGAGCTAGTCAGGGATTTCTCCACATGTTTCAGCTTAGGAATGAGCATAGATGAGATTATGTCGAATGAGTTTGTTAAGGTGGTGCCAGCTTCCTCGAGGCCATATGGAAAATTGTATGGCTAAGAGGGAAATGAGGGGTGGAGCATCCTGAAGCATGATACTATATTGGTTCTCGACTTCGGTGGTCAATATTGTCACCTAATAGCTAGGAGAGTGAGGGAAAACAAAGTTTACTCAGAAATAGTTCCATTTGATGTTGCTCCGGAAGAGGTGCTTGAGTTAAATGAGAGGTTGAATGTTAGGGGTTTGATCCTCTCCGGCGGCCCATTAAGCGTCTATGAAGAGAGAGCTCCAAGGCTTAATACTGAACTCCTAGATGTAGGTTTACCAGTTCTTGGCATATGTTATGGTCATCAACTTTTAGCATATATGGCTGGAGGCGTTGTTAAGCCGGCTGAGCGGGGCGAGTATGGCGTCACATATGTAAACATTACTAAACCAGTTGGAGCCTTAGAGGGATTAAGCCCTAGGGAAAAGGTTTGGATGAGCCACAGCGATGCGGTCTACGACCTCCCAGAAGAGTACGAAGTGCTAGCCTATACTGAGAACTGTCCAATAGCGGCATTTAAGCATAAGAGCAAACCTATTTTTGGCGTTCAGTGGCATCCAGAGGTAATACATACAGAGAACGGTCTGCTAATACTTAAAAACTTCATCTTTAACATTTGCGGTTGCAGGCAAAACTGGGAGATGGGTGACTTCATCAGGAGGGCTGTAGAGGAGGTAAGGACCTCAGTTGGTGATAGTCGGGCTATTATCGCCTTAAGCGGCGGCATAGACTCAAGCACCGCGGCCATGCTGGCCATGAAGGCTATCGGGGAACGTTTAACAGCGGTTTTCGTTGATCACGGGTTCATGAGGGCTGGTGAGCCGGAGTTCATTAAAGAATTTTTTGGGAGAATGGGCATGAACCTCATCGTTGCTAATGCTAGTGAGAGGTTCTACAGCAAGCTGAGAGGGGTTACTGACCCGGAGCTTAAGAGGAGGATTATTGGTGAGGAGTTCATTAGAGTTTTTGAGGAGGTTGCTGAGGAGGTCGGCGCGGAGTACCTTATTCAGGGCACAATATATCCAGATAGGATAGAGTCTGGCTTCAGAAGATTCTCTGACAAGATTAAGAGTCACCATAATGTAGTGGGTCTGCCCATAAAGATTAAGTTTAAGGGTATAATTGAGCCGCTAAAGGACCTTTATAAAGATGAGGTTAGGGAAGTCGCTAGAAGTCTTGGACTTCCAAGAGAGATAGTTTTTAGGCAGCCATTTCCGGGGCCCGGATTGGCTGTGAGAATAATTGGCGAGGTTACACCGGAAAAGGTTGAGGTAATCAGAAAGGCGGATAAGATTGTCAGGGAGGAGATAGAGTCCGCAGGCTTACAAGGCGGATTGTGGCAGTATTTTGCAGTCTTAACTAATACGCTGACAACTGGGGTTAAGGGTGATTCTCGAGCCTATGGATACGTGGTCGCTGTGAGAGCTGTTGAGAGTAGAGAAGCTATGACAGCGAATTTCGCAAAAATCCCATATGAAATCCTAGAAAGAATCTCAACTAGATTATCCAGCGAAATACCGGATATTGTGAGAGTCGTCTATGATGTAACGAATAAGCCGCCATCAACGATAGAATGGGAATAAAAATTCGTTTTCTGCGGATACGCTAAGAGATGTTATGATGGTGATCTTAATGCTGAGGGGCGCCACAATAATATTTTTGGATAAGCTGGGCCTTAGCGATTAAGATTTTCGGCACACAACCCTTATCCAGAGATGTTTTGGAAACCAGGTGATCGATTGATTAAAAATTTCAAGTGCTGAATCGCTGAAGGTGAGATAATATGCCATGTTCTCTGGAGGAAAAATGCGGTGTGATAGGCTTTTTCTCATTTAATGACTATAATGTAACCCCTCTATTGATTGGTGGTCTGGAGGCTCTTCAGCATCGTGGGCAAGAGTCGTGGGGGATCTCCGTCGCCGGCAACCCCACATTTAAGAGGCTTGGTACAGTATCACAATCCGTCGAAATTGAACATGAGAAAATTTTTAGAATTAGAG
This sequence comes from Candidatus Bathyarchaeota archaeon, assembly GCA_025059045.1. Lineage (NCBI taxonomy): Archaea > Thermoproteati > Candidatus Bathyarchaeota > Candidatus Bathyarchaeota archaeon. Next base: position 37,855 of record JANXEA010000015.1, read on the forward strand.
GTAATGCTGGAATAGGTCATGTGCGCTACTCAACAACCGCCAGATCGACTATCGAGCATGCTCATCCAATTGACATTGGGAATACCACGGATGAGCATATCTTCCATATAGCCCATAATGGGACTATTGAAAGGGATCTCTTGGCTGAGAATTTTGGATATTTAGGTGCCCAATTCCCCCACGGCATGACAGATACCGAGCTCATGGGCCTAAGTTTACATAAATTTTTGGAGAGGGGGAAAAGTTGGGTTGAAGCGTTTGAAGAGCTTAGCCCATGTTTGAATGGATCGTTTTCTCTGGTAATATTAACATCGAAGGGCGAGCTCATAGGCGTTAGGGATGAGATGGGCTTTAGACCCCTATGCTTGGGATGGCATGAAGAGTCATCCTCATATATTATAGTCTCTGAAAGCTGCGCTCTTGAGGCTATTGGCGCGAAGCTAGTTAGGGATATTGAGCCGGGGGAAATAGTTATTGTGGATAGGGATGGGTTGAGGTCTGAGTATTTTGCGCGTGTGGGAAGGCATGCTCACTGCCCCTTTGAATATACCTATTTCGCCCATCCGAGCTCAAAAATAGAAGGAATAACAGTTTATAATGCTAGAAAGAATATTGGGCGGATTTTAGCCAAAAATTATCAGATTGAAGGCGATGTAGTCGTGCCTGTTCCAGATTCAGCTAGGCCTGCTGCCTTAGGCTACTCTGAGGAAACAGGCATACCTTTTGATGAGGGGTTGCTTAAGGACCGTTATAGACATAAGGGTGGGTGGAGGAGTTTCATTGAACCTGATGGAAGGGAGGAGATAGTCTCAAATATTGTTGCTGTAAGAGATGTTGTTAAGAATAAAAAGGTTATCCTAATAGATGACAGCATAGTTAGGGGGACAAGTTCGAGGATAATAATTAGAAATAAGCTCAGGGACGCAAGTAAAGTATCACTTCTTTTAACTTTTCCGCCAATAATATATCCTTGCTACATGGGGATAGACTTCCCAAGCCAAGAGGAACTCTTAGCATATAGATTACGCGGCACATGCATGAGTCTTGAAGAAATTAATAGAACTGTCGCTGAGCATATAGGGGCTTCATTCGTTGGCTATAATAATGTAGAAGGTTTAAGTAAAGGGATTGGGCTGCCAAAAGACGAGTTGTGTCTCGCATGCATAACTGGAGATTACAGCTGCCTTAAACGGAAGCCAAAATTTAAAACCAGGGAAGAAATGAGAGGTTGAAAGCTTAAAAAAGAATGTGATGCAATCTGATTGTTGCGTGAAACGCTTGGCAGCCGGTTGAGCTAAACTCCGCGCATAGTATTTCCAAATTGCGTTGGGTTTTCATTCAATTGTATGAATGTTGAATCTTCAATTAGTTGTTCGAGGTTTGGTACTGCGGCTTCTGCATACTCTATAACCTTCTCGCGTAGTTCTATGTAGGTTTCTTCCTTTACGGGTTCAAGTCCATGTGCAAGGATAGAAGTGTTCCGTTTTGATAGGAGATCTCTTAGCTTCCTGTCTTCCACATATTTTTTTCCGATCTCATGTCCTTTGGCCTCCAATAGTTTATATGATTTCTCAAGCGCGAGTTTCAGACTCTTCATCCCTTCCGGTATTCCGAAATCCACTAGCAGATTCTTTGGCAGGGCTGCGGCATCGACGTTAGCTGGATCTATTCCATAAAATTTTTTCAGCAAGTAATGTGCGATGAGCTCTATTGTTCGATAAAGCCGGGCTACGGCATCATCATACTTCTGTTCTTTACGTGCTCTTCTCTCAGCATTGTTTATCAGGTCTGCGATTAGATATGGTTCCGGTTCACTATGTTTCTCCAGCTTGGTCTTTAGTTGACCAAGGAACCGTTTATTTCGGTTGATTTCATCTATCTTCAGTGGCATTAGGAGTTCATACGCCATTAGGTGTTGAAACTTGTCCCAGTTTGCATATGCCTGTGCGAGTGTGAGAATAGGGTTGATGCGCTCCGGTATGACCAGGTCGCCTGTTGAGGCTTTTATCTGGTTTAGAATGGAGGCTGCGGCCTCATATTGACTTAGGTTGAAGAGGCTGACGGCTAATTTTATCTTCTGCTCTGCTATGGCGAAGTATGGCTGTATAGAGAGGATTCTCTCTGTTCCATGCTGAACTATCCCGTTAACCCTCTTTCCAATAATGTAGCTTAACTCTTGAACTTCACTTATTGTTGCGAGAACTGCGAGCGCTGCTGTCATAGCCTTCGTCCCAGAGGTGAAATCTATGACGACATACGAATATTCAGTTCTTATTCTTTGAAGATATGTGCCAACCTTCTCGTATACTGATTGGACATCATCGGGATCCTCAACGATGATTACGTCATAGTCTTCAGTTTGAATCCCTGATTTCTCGACGACTACTGGGAGGGTTTGCTCTCGGCTTTGCCTGGAAGTGACAAAGATGATCTTATCCGGATTATGATGTTTGAGGCTGTAAGCAATCGCGGAAGCTATGCTCTCCGCCGCATCTTTACCCCCTCTCGTACCTGTTCCCACAGAAATGATAAGTGCCTTCATCAAATTGACACATTAAAAATGGCAATTCGACCTAAATAAGCTTTAAGATAAAAACTGAAAAATTTGAAAACTCCGTCTTCTCTTCTTTTTCAGAGTCATTGAATCTTTATGCGGATCAGATTGTCAACCATTGTTATCGCGGTTGTTTCAGTCTTCTCTTCTTTTTTAGAGTCATTGAATCATGAAGAAGAGTGGTGG
>JANXEA010000016.1 GCA_025059045.1 Candidatus Bathyarchaeota archaeon
TCGCCGCGGATCCGGCAGCCGAAGCATACCGTCTACACTCATTCATCATCTCCTCAAAGGCAGCCCTGTCCTCCCTCCTCAAAGCCTTCAAGAAGCCTTCCCACCTCTTAATCTCAGACTCAAGAATCATACGGTAAGATGGGATAGTTCTGCCCAAGGCTCACACCCCCAAGAAATCTTCAAGGAGAGACTGCCCTCCGCATCCAGTTAAATAGAGGTCCACAGAAGCTGGCGGCTTAGAGGGATGCTTCTCTAAAACCAGCCTCAAACGGCAGTTTCCCTCATCAACCCTTACTGCAACATCAGCCCTCCCAAGAAGGTAGTATTCAAGGCACCGTTTCCTCTTTGCCCCCTCAGAGGGGGATGTCGCAACCACAATTATCCTCTTTTCCTTGGCCAGGTTCCAGAGATAGCAAGTTACAGTGTTAAAGGTCTTTTTCGCCTCAAACCTCTCGAGCTCAGGGTCGCAGTAGAGTGAGGTAACATCCGAAACCATAACAAGCCTTGAACCCTTCTGGTCGATAACCCTGGGAAGCCCCTCAACAAGAAGATTTGTCATCTGATAGCTGGTGAAGGCTCTTGAAACCCAGATGTTCCTAAGTACGGCTTCCGGATCTAACCCGAGCATACGGGCAGATTCTGAGATTATGTATGGATCGAAAACATTACCCCCATCAACAAAAACCGCAGAGGAACCTAACCCGCCTCTAAGCCAATAATGGAGAAAAAGCACCTCCGAAATTACGTGGCAGATTCGCGAATTATACAGGAGGATGAAGTCTCCCCACCGCAGCCCACCAATAAGCCTATCAACAACGCTGACAGTGAAACCTAACATCTCACTACCCGACAGCCGAGACTCGAACATACCGTTAACGCATAAACTCTGCAGAGACATCTCTCTCGTTTCTTCAACCTTAGGAGATCAAGCATTGCCATAGATCATCAAAAAAATATTTAAGGTGTAAGTGAAATCTTGGGGAGGGGGTACGAGATATTTCTGCTCATCTCCCAGCGATCATTAACGGATAAAAGAACGTCGGACCTTTCGAGACAACCATGTAAAGCTTGCCCAACGCAATCCAGTAACCTATTAAAAACGATCATAACCAATTAATTATTAATTCATGCAGCGGAAAATATCTGATTTGTCAAAGTGGCGGTTTAATGAGGGATGAAGTTATTCTGAAGGCCAGAAGTTTCGACAATGACGGAGCTATTAGGCGTTTGGTTGAGGAAGATCTTAAGGAGTTGAAGGTTTTCAGGGCAAAATATCCTTTTGCCGAGAAGCCTGATTCAATAGAAACCTTAACTCCAGATGACATTTTTAGGGCAGATAAAGGCGAGATCGGAGACTTCTTCCGATACATAGAGTATCGCCTGAAGTATCTCGGAGAACTTAAAACCTACCCTAAAGTTTACATTGAGATAAGGAGTCACTTAGATCTCTTCAAGGACCTGCTCTACATTTCGGTTGATAGAAAAAGGTCTCTTGCTGATAAGGTAGATGCTCCCTGGGGCAAGATTAAGGGTCTAGGCGGGGACAGCCACATTGCAAAGAAGATCATATTCTGCCTCAATTATGAGACAGGCTCAGTGGTTCCGATATTCAGCACAAGCCACATGGAGTACTTCCTAGACACAATCCAAGAGGAACCGTGGAGCCCAATAAATTATGCTACCATGAGTCTAGGCGAGAAATATGAAGCCCTAACCGAAGAGATTCTAAGAGCGAAAGAAACTTCTCCTATAACCAGGTCTTGGGAGATAACCTACTTCTGCAGATTCCTCTACGAATGTTACACGCCCCCAAAGATCATAAGGGGAAGCACACCGAAGGAATATGAGGGAAGATATGGAGAAAAAGAAAAAATTCGCCGAATTCATTGGACTCCTAAACGACCTTAAAGCAAAAGGCAAAATCTCCGCCGAGGAGTTCAGAACGTACTCTATGAAATGGCATAAGAACCCAGAATTAAGAAAGACATTGCTCGAAAGACTTACACAACTTAAGTGAACAATAAAATTATGATGCACATTATGACGGGAATCGATCCGCCTACGGCTTTTTCAGTCCACCCTACTTGCTCCTGAGGAGTCGACTCAGGTGCACAATATAATTCCAAGCTTCCTTCCTATTGAAGCTGCTTCTCCCCTTCCTCCTAGACTGAAAAGTATAAGGCACCTCAACGAAATTCTCATACCTACCCTTGGCAACAATCTCTAATAAGATCTTAAAGCCAACAGGCTTAAGTGGCACACCCTCAACAACACATCTCTTAAGCATGAAGAAGCCTGAGACTGCATCCTTGATCTTTCTGGATCTGGGCACCATGATATGCGCCAAGAACACGGCGACCCTAGAAATTATCCTCCTCCTCAATCCCCAACCTCGAATATCCCCACCAGTCACGTATCTTGACCCAATAACTAGATCGTGACCTCGAGTAATCATTTCATACATTTTGCGAAGCAGTTCAGGCGGATGCTGAAGGTCTGCATCGATCACCGCTAGGACCTTCCCAGAAGCCTCCATAAACCCATCAAGAACCGCGGAGCTGAGACCGAGCTTACCAGGCCGCTTAACCACTTTAACATTCCCATAAAGATGGCCTAAGCTCTCAGCGTATTCCGCGGTCCCATCTGGACTTGAATCATCAACGATCACTATCTCAAAATCGACATCCGACAGTGAAAGCTCAATCCTTTCAATAAGCTCTGCAATATTCTCCCTCTCCATGTAGGTTGGTACGATAACGGATAGCTCCGGACTAACTGAAGCCTTATCCGGCGAATCTCTCCCCAAACCTACCCCAGACCACATAAACATTCCCCAAAAAATAACACTCCCAAACTAATATGATTTTATTATAATGCCTCCCAAATTCCAATAGCCACAACATATGCCGGGAAGCCTATAATTCACGTTTTTAGCTCTCCTCGCTATTCAAAAAATATAGCGAAGGACAGATAAACCTTGGCGGCAACATTTACCAGTGGGAGGAGTAAATGTGAACACAGCCCATCAAAGCCGAGCTGGGTATAAGGGATATCATTGCTGGTTGCAGTACACACCAGTGGACGAAGCAAATCTACTCGATCAGTACAGGGGATTGTGCTCAAACATAGTGGCAATAGAGGATACCCAAATAATTCGATCCGCCATAAGCGAACTGCTGCACGGTCTGAAATGCATGCTTAGTAAGAAACCAACCGTCACAAAAACCCCCATAAAGCCTTACTTCATCTTTTTAGGGACAACTCGGCACGCGGAAGATTGCGGAACCATATTTATAGATGACCCCTCAGCATCGCAGGCGAAAGAGATGATTGGAGAAGAGGGGTTTGTGATCAGGACAGTCGAAAAGTCTGGCGGCGGCTACATCGCCATACTAGGCAACTCAGACAGAGGCGTCCTATATGGAACCTTCCACTTCCTTCGCCTAATAATGCTAAGGCAAGAAATTAACAATCTAAACATAGTCGAGCGGCCGAGA
>JANXEA010000017.1 GCA_025059045.1 Candidatus Bathyarchaeota archaeon
CTTCACTATCTTATCCCCTGACTTTGGAAGTTCGGCGAATACCACATCTTTAAGCTGCTTCTGAGCATAGTCAGTTATGCCGATCCTTACCTTGTCTCCCTCCCTCTTAACCCAGATCCAATCTCTAGAGTAATACAAGCCCTCTGGAACCTCGTAGTCATCAACCCTCACCAATTACCTCACCTCGAAAGAAAATATTCTCTAGTTATAACTTATATACCTAATCTGCCAGAAATGATGATTTCATGTTTTGAGATCTTATGAGGTTCCTTACCAGTATAGATTCAGTTTGGAGAGCCTAAGTTTTAGCGCTTCTGTCTCCTCGGGTCTAAGCGGTCTGAGCGGACTCTTAGGTAGACCGGCCCTTATCCCCCTCAGCTCCATGGCGGCTTTAATCGGAGCTATCGGCGGAAAGCCTTCAAAGACCCTTATTAATCGGTTAATTTTCTCCTGAAACTCGAGGGCCTTGGCATAGTCGCCGTTTCTAAAGTGCCTATATAACTCGACGAATAGCTCCGGAGCTGCATTAGCGTTTCCAGAGATCTGACCGTAGGCGCCGATCATCAACGCTGGAAAAGCAAGGTTGTCAGAGCCGTTTATTACAACTATTTTTCTTGGGACGGTCTCAATTATCTCCCTAACCTGAATTAGGTTGCGGCCTGAGTCCTTGATGCCGATGACGTTAGGCAATGTGCAGATCTTCGCAACCATGTCGGGTGTGACGTTAAATCCGGTTACCGTCGGCATGTTATATATGAAGACTGGAATCTCTACAGATTCGGATATAAGCCTGTAATAGTCGTAGAGACCCTCAAGGTCAGGCTTGTAATAGTATGGTGTAATCGCCCCGACAGCATCGGCCCCCACATCCTCAGCATGCTTCGCCAACTTAACAGCCTCCTCAGTGTTTGTAGATCCAACATGGACGATCACGGTGATCCTGTTAGAAACCTCGTCAATAACCCTCTCAGCAACAAACTTTCTCTGATCAGTCGCCATTAGCGGACCCTCACCTGTTGAGCCGCAGACAAAGAGTCCATTCACACCATTCTCAATCTGGAAGCGTGTAACCTCTCTAAGGCCTTCCTCGTCAACTTCACCCTTAATGTTGAAGGGTGTGACCAATGCGGTGAAAACGCCGCGAAACTCCTGGGCTTCCATTTCCTCCAGCCTCCACTCATCATGAAAGATGATTACTGGAAAAGCGTTACCGTTACCTCCTCCCCCTCCTCTATCACATCTAAGTTTACTGGTAGGATGATGTACCCATCAGCGTTAGCCATACTTGTGATATCTCCTGATGCCTTGAATACTGGATGCGCTTTCCCATCAATTAACTTCACTGGAAGAAATTGCTCTCGACCTGAAGCGGAAACTACACGCCGAGCCATCTTCGCCTTTACAGTGAACACAGGTCTCGGTGGAAGCCTAGCCATCTTTCTTATTGCCGGAGCAAGAAAAATGTAAGCGTTACTAAGGCAGGATGTGGGATAACCAGGCATACCCAAGACAGGTTTGCCTCGGACCAAACCAAAGAGGGTAGGCTTTCCAGGCTTAATCTGGACCCCGTGAAAAAGCAGTTTTCCATTCCTCTCAATAATCTTAGGCAGCATGTCTCTCTCGCCAACTGAGCTGCCTCCTGAGAAGGCGATGAGATCGCAGCTGAGAAAATTTCTTAGCGCCGACTCCAAATCCTCCTCGCTGTCCTGAACTATTTTTGACCTAACAGCCTCTCCGCCATTCTCGTAGATTATTGATGACAAAGTGTAAGAATTTACATCGTAGATTTGCCCCTCTTCAGGTTCTGAGTCGAGATCACAAATCTCTGTTCCTGTCGAGATGACGGCTACCCGCGGCTTTCGGTACACGAGAACTTTGCTTCTACCTAAAGCCGCAAGCACGCCAACCCTGGCTGGTGTAAGAAAATCGCCCTTACGTAGAATTGCTTCGCCTCTCCTCATATCCTCTCCCTTTAATGCTATGTTTGCCTGTGGATGAACCGCCCTATAGACTGTGACCAGACAGTCCCTTTCCTCAGCGAATTCAGCCATCACAACGGCATCCGCGCCCCTAGGTATCTGACAGCCAGTCGCAATCCTAACGCACTCCCCACTTCTAACAATGATGTCGGTTTTTTCGCCTGCACGCAGTATCCCAACAAGCCTAAGGATTCTAGGGTTCTGTTCAGAGGCTCCATAAGTGTCTTCAGCCCTAACCGCATAGCCATCCATAGCTGCGCGGTCGAATGGTGGAACATCAACCTGCGGGATAATGTCCTCAGCCAAGACCCTTCCATTTGAAATCTCAATCGGAATCATTTCACATTCTTCGACTGGAGCCACAGAATCCAATATAATCCTCAATGCCTCCTCCCTGGATATGAGAAGCCTGAATGGAGCGATGCCTTCCATGCAAATAAGCCCCCACAGTCCGGCTAAGAGTGAAAAAGGATCGGCTATATGACTTATCCTCCCGGCGCCCCGTGGAATGGAACACTCTTCCAGATGAACTCGAACCACTCCTCCTCAGTTATTGTTTCACCCTTAACTATCACATTTAAGACCAGCTTTAGAAGTTCATGATGCCTTTTCTCATCTGCCAATATGGCTTCAAGAAGCAGCCTAACCTTCTCATTCTTCACTTCTGGAAGTTTTTCACTTATCTTTCTTATTAATTGAACCTCTAATTCAATATGCTTTTCCACGAGGGCCCTCTGCCTATCTAGGTCTTTCTCTTCGAGCGCCTGAGTTTCACCAGTCAATATTGCAATGGCTGAAGAGTACATTTCCGCATGCTTAAAAGAATCAAGCGAAATCCCCCTCAGCGTCCCCTTAACAGCCGGATTCTTTATGCCGGCTAAGGCATTATCCAATGAGTTGACAATCTCCTTTTCTACAGCGATCTGCTCCTTCAAAAACCTTAATAACTCTCTGCTGTCATTCATGCATGTTACCCCACAAACCCTCACCTTCAACTCTCACTATTATGGTCTTAAGTTTTTCGGGCTGTATCCACCTCTCCATAAATCTAGCCTTTCCGCATGAAGATAGTCGTCTCAAACCTATTATGAGGCATCCTCTTGACCACGAAGTCCCTATACGCCTCCTCTAGAATCCGAATGGCTTCAGATATATGCCTTCTTCTTTCTCTAGAAACAAACTTCACAGTCATCAATGCAGATCCACCGTCAACAAGATGTTCTGAAAGACGAACCATTATCCTCGCAGACTCAGCAGGATCAAGGTTCATGTCATTGACAATCATGTGAAACTTGCCGATACCCGCCGGGATCTCTTCAGCTTTACATTTCAGATGGGTGACGTTTGGAAGATTTGCAATCGAAGGGTGGAGGTCAGCTGGGTCGACAGCCACAACTCTTCTCGCTTTCTCAGCAAGAACCTTTGTCCATCCTCCAGGCGCAGCCCCAACATCCAAAACTTCGAAACTTGGCTCAATAATTATGCCGAAGGACTCAATGGCCTCTCTAATCTTATGCTCTGCCCTAGTAAGTGGGCGTTTCCCCCTCCTATACTTCCTTGCCACCGCAATCCTCTTGACGATGATGTCCTCACTCTTTACTATGCCTAGGAAGGCTTTTTCCTGAAAGATCTGTACAATAACAACTTTCTCGGGATCAGATAAGTTCACAGTTGCTCCTGTAGCCACCTGAAGGAGTGAGCCGAGCTCCCTTTCCACATAGGCGCTGGAAAAATTGTGGCTTCCTCTCCGGAAGCACCTAACAGAAAACTTTTCTCCACTCTTAAGTTTTCCAAGACACATTAACTCTTCAAAAATCAGGTTTACGCTCTCCGCCTCTTTCGTAATATTTATTGAAGCGTCGACTGGGTAGACTTTGCCTATAAACTTTGTCTCCGCCCCCTTGACCGCATCCAAAAACCTTCCGCCATCATAACATTCGGCGATGAGTGTTCCCTTAAAATGTGTAGTAGTTACCTTTACCCCTGGTATAAGGCTCTCGATCTCCTTCCTTGCCTCCCTCTCAAAACCAGAAGATGTCGTCACAACGAAGTGGCATCCACTTCTCAGCATAATATTCCACACATCATCATCGCTTATACATCTCTATAAAGATATTTTCTTGCGATTCATAAATTAGAAATATCGTTGGGGAAATAGTTTCTAGGAGAGGAGGGCAGGTTGAGGAAGCAGGGCGGAGGCTCGGCGTCACTAGCGTTTACAGTAATCATGATGTTTCTGATGGTTTTCCAAAACCAGGTAAATACTCTGCTCTGCGAAGGAGAGTATTCGCCTGAAAGCCTATTTTTGACGGTTTACGCGGACGGTACAGTCAGGGTGAATTATACGGTGACAGTGGACCCCCTGCTTCCAAACGTTAACGTAACCTTAGTCGGCTCTCCATATAGAGATCTCATCATCAAGAACGAGATCGACGAATTACTTAAGTACCAAATTAATGATGGCAACAAAGTCCTAGTTTACTCTTTAGGATCACTCAGCATCCGGATGACTTACACCACGCCAGATCTTACGAGCAAAGTTGGCAGGATCTGGGTTTTAAGGGTAGATTCGCCCATCAACTTCACCGTTGAGATGCCGAACGACTTTACTATCATATCGCTAAGTTCAATACCTGAGGCGATATGGACGGTTGGGGACTATTTTTACCTAACAATGGCATCCGGTTCTCAAGAGATCTCCTACATTGTAGGCTCGGTTGCGAGCGTTGCGAGAGCTCAGGCCCTCATCAGCGAGGCTGAGGAGACCATAAGAAGCGCGAAAGGTCAGGGTGCCGACACAAGCAGGGCTGAAGAGACCCTGAATAATGCGAAAATCGCCTTCGCGGAAGGAAGATATGCTGAGGCAGAGTTGTTGGCTGTTCAGGCTAAAGATTTGGCGGAAGCGGCGCTCCGCAGTATCCCATCCAAAATTGATTTTTTGTTAATTGTAGCCGCCTTGATCCTTATCGCCTTCGTCGCTGCAATTTTTCTATCATTCCATAGGAGAAGAGGCGGGAGACCAATAGAATCTGCAAGGAAGCCTCTTCAAAGAATAGATGTTAATAAGATCCTGGAGGGAAAGCCGCATTTACGTTTAGAAGATAGGGAGGCAATAGAATTCATTGCATCTGCTGGTGGAGAGGTCTTCGAGTCCGAGCTCAGAGAACACTTCAACATGCCAAAGTCTACCACATGGCGAATGGTGAATAGGCTGAAGAAGGAGGGTTTAGTAAGGGTTGAGAAGATCGGCGGGCAGAACCGCATCAGACTTATCACGAAGAAATAGAGGTTCATCCGTCAAATAGGGTGGAACGATTATGGAACGGCCGTTCCATCGGGTTCTTAATAAGACACTAATTCACCTATAGTTTGCAGAGGTGAAGTAAATGAATGGAATGAGAAAAGCGCTGATCGCATCATTCCTTTCGATACTAGTGCTTGGAATGTTCCCAATGATGAGTTATGGACGGGATGGAGAGAGAAATCTTGGGCAGACCGCACAGGCCGCAGTTGCCGAGAGACTAGTGGAAATTTTCAGTAGAGCAAATGAAACTGTTTATGGGGTTCTTTTAAGGTTAGAAAGCAGTGGCGTCGAGCTTTCCGATACTGTTTGGATTAATTTCATTAATGCCACAGACTTAGCCACCGAGGCAAAGCGGCTTTTAGATTCTGGAGATTACGCTGAGGCAAAGGCTAAGCTGATCCAAGCCTCCAATATCTTAAAGCGTATTATGCTTGAAGTTTCAGAAGAATATGAAGAGACGGAGACAAGCGGCGAAAAAGAAAATCTCAGATTAGCAGAGATAAAAGCGAGGATGGAATGTCTACAAGCGAGAATAGGAAGCCTCGAAGAGATTATATCAAATGCTGAAGAGAAAGGAATAGATACGTCGCAGATAAGGGAGGCTGTTCAAAACATTAGGGGGCTAATGGATCAGATAAGGGCGGAAGTTGAAGCAGGAAACCTGAATAGAGCTTCTGAGATGCTGAGTGTATGCCGCAATCGAGTTGGCGACCTGGTAGGCGAAGTCAAAAACACGATAATGGAAACCTACAGAAACCAGCAGGTTCAAAGGTTCTTAAATCAGACGCAGGAACGCCTGCTGAAAATTAATGAGATCCTAAATAGGACAATGGAGCAGGTATCCCAGAACGCAAAGCATTTCTTCGGATCCTTCACGTCTGCTGTTAGAAATATGACCCAGCAGGGCATAAATGAAGTGAAGGAGATTATCAGGGCAGGAGGAAACCTGACTGAGGCGCTCTCGAAACTAGATCAGCTAAGAATGAGTCTTCAACAATATATCAGCGAGGCGAAGAACCAGGCTGGAACTAAAGTTGGCGCCATAGTAGAGAAGCTTAACCGATTCATGGCATACTTGCAGGCTCTTGAACAAAAAATTTCAGTCCTTGAAAGAAGAGGAATTAATGTCTCAGAGATTTCGCAGATGCTGAACGATGCGAAAAGCCAGATCGAACAGGTTAAGGAGAATATTTTGAGAGGCAATGAAAACATAGATCCTCTTCTACAATTAATTGAGGACCGAATAAATAGAATGGAAAACGCCATCAAGGCGATTGAAAACAAATCAAGAAGATGACATCCCACTCTATTAGATGAAGGCAGAAGGCCGACCAGACACGACGGCACAAATATTTTTTTCCGTACCAAGCCACATTGACATTTTTATGATTACTTTCCCAACGGACCGTGCGTGCTTACTATAATCCGCATGATTGTAGGTGGAGAGAAAAGAGGATAATGGGTTTATGGAGGCGTAATCTTTATGGCTTTTACTGGACACTGCGTCTCACAGGAGAGACATTGTATGCAATCTGATTCTCGCGCTGGAAAGGCTTTTCTCTCCGATTTCGGATGACCAGGAGTCTCACGCCACTCATATAGCTGAACAGGGCAGACCTCAATACAGATTCCATGCCCCTCACAGATGTCCCAGTCTACTGCAACATTTGTTCCACGTATGCCAAGCTTCTGTGGCGGCTGATACGGTTCCCATATTGCCACGCCCTCCTGTTCACCTACCTTCCTTCTTTTCTTCTGGAACTCAGGGTCAATTGGCAACAGTTTCACCCTCCAATCTAATTTGTATTTGTCTATAATATATTGGTGCTTGATGGATAAGGCTTATCTTATGAGATGCTTTCAAGCGTAACCTCAACTACTCCCTTAGTCAAACCCCTTAGGATCAATATGCTCACAACGTCTCCGGGTTTCCTCATTCTTATACGGCTTTGGAGATCTTCTATGGTGCTTATCCTCTCTCCATCAAACTCCAAGATTATGTCTCCCCTTATTATTCCAGCCTTGTCCGCGGGACTGTCCGGCTCAACATTAACTACGAGAACCCCCATATCTACAGGGAGGTCATAGTGATCCGCGATTTGTGCCGTTATTGTTAAACCAGTTATTCCCAGCCACGGTCGAATCGCCGCGCCATATAGAAGAATGTCGTTCAGGCAGGATTTAGCTGTGTTGATGGGTATCGCGAACCCTATGCCATGAGCATATGGTATAATGGCAGTATTAATTGCCACGACGTTCCCATGGATGTCAACGAGCGGACCGCCGCTGTTTCCTGGATTGATCGCCGCGTCTGTTTGGACAAGATCACTGAATGACCCCTCCGGGGAATGTATCGTCCTATTCAAGGCGCTTATCACACCAGAAGTAACCGTTGGGCCGCCTGCCAATCCGAATGGGTTGCCAATCGCGAAGACTCTTTGTCCAACCTTAAGTTCATCAGAGTTGCCGAGTTTTGCAGGTTTCAGATTTTCGCCGCTTATCTTCACTACGGCCACATCTGAACTTCGGCATGCCCCCACAATTCTTCCTGCGTAGACGCGGTTGTCTGGAAGAGTTACTGAGACCTTCTCAGCTCTGGCTATCACGTGATAGTTAGTTAGAATATGACCTTTTTCGTCAATTATAAATCCTGAGCCCATACCCTCAACTGGAATGACGCGATAGAAGACGTCGTGAAAGACCCTTAGGGTATTAATGTTAACGACACTCTGTGTCGCCTCTTCGATCATTCGAACAATATCATCTTCTTCCATGGCTTTCTCATCTCATAACTCCGCATGGATGTCATATTGGATTATTCTCCGGGTCTATTAAGCATTGTCGGAGCGGCATGCCGAAATCAAAAGCGATAATAGGGCGTTAAAGGTTTAGTTATATAATCGGGGTATGAAGATTGGGAGGTCAAAATTTTTATGTCCTGCCAAGCCTTACCTACGGATATGATGAGCTTCAGCCTTACATCTCCGAGACCCAGCTCCAGATACATCACCTCAAGCATCATCAAGCATATGTAAACGGCGCAAACGCCATATTAGAGAGACTTGAAAGGTCGAGAAAAGAAAACATGGACCTCGACATGAAATCGTTGTTGAAAGAGCTGTCATTCAACGTTGGAGGTCATATACTCCACTCGCTTTTCTGGGAGAATTTGGCGCCAAGTTGGAAGGGCGGTGGAGAACCAGGAGGCCTTGTCGGAGACATAATATTGAAAGAGTTTGGGAGCTTTGAACGATTCAAGAAGGAGTTCTCCCAGGCCGCTGTTACTGTTGAGGGCTCAGGTTGGGCCGCGTTGACCCTCTGCAATCAAACTGGTAGGCCCTTAATCATGCAGATTGAGAAGCATAACCAGAACGTTTACCCGGCCTTCAAGGTTTTAATGGTTATAGACGTCTTTGAACATGCGTACTACATAGACTATAAGAACGACAGGTCTAAGTTTGTGGCAGCGGTTTGGAATATCATCAATTGGGAAAAAGTTGAAGAAAGACTGAGGAAATCAGCGGGTCCATGACTGGGTTCAATCTTTGCCATATTTAGATAGCAACAATCACCATGTGGCTATGCAGAGAATTGATTCAATCCGCTCGATAGGCGTGTAAGCGATGGGAAAGATAGTCAGAGTTAAAGATTGGGAGGAATTCAGGAGTCTTGTAGTCAAGCTACACCCTCCTAGCATAGTATATAATGTGCAGAGGTCTCCCCTGTCAAGGCCGCCGATAGGCTTGAGGCTGATGTTTGCTCATGGAGATACGCAATACGTATTCATAGATTTCGCTGATGGCAATATGCTTAAGCAGACTCGGATCCAGTTAGCCAAGCATGAGAATGGGGAGGAATACTTGCGAGACGAAGACTTGAAGCGATTTCTTGAGGAAGAGCTTGGAAGAAAGGATCTGCTGATTCTCTGCCCTGTCTGGAGACTCGAGTTCTACTAGGCATATATTGAACCCACAATCATGAATAATGATGTAAACGACGATATGGGTAGGTTGTATGGATCATGGAGAATGCGGATGTTAGGGAAAGGGTTCTTAAAATAATAGATCGCTTGGAGAAGGAGCATCCTGATGCGAAGATAGCCCTGCGATATAGTAATCCGCTTGAGTTGCTGGTTGCAACAATGCTATCCGCCCAGTGCACAGATGAAAGGGTTAACGAAGTAACGCGGAGCCTCTTCAAGAAGTATCGCACTGCAGAGGACTATGCCAAAGCCGACTTAGCCGCACTTGAGGAGGACATAAGGCCAACCGGGTTCTACAAGAATAAGGCTAGAAACCTAAAGAAGGCCTGCCAGATACTTGTCGAGAAGTTTAATTCCGAGGTTCCAAGGACGATGGAGGACCTCTTAACACTTCCAGGCGTAGCGCGTAAGACGGCAAACATAGTGCTTTCAAACGCGTATGGAATAATCGAAGGTATAGCGGTTGACACCCATGTGAGGAGGCTTGCGGAAAGGCTTGGTCTTACTGTGAACAAGGATCAAGATAAGATAGAAAAGGATCTTATGGAGATCGTGCCGAGGGAGAAGTGGGCCAGGTTCACTGACCTTCTGATTTTTCATGGGAGAAGGGTCTGCAGCGCTAGGAAGCCGCAGTGTGACAAATGTGTGCTCATAGATCTATGCCCCTCAGCCTCGACATCTAACCCTTAAGATGGATTGGCTATAAATGTCCCTATCTGAGCGTATTGTCTGTCAGGGATAGGGATTAATCCGTCATTGACGGATCCTATAGGAAGGGGTTGAGGCGTCTTTCCCTGCCGATTGTTGTCTTTGGACCGTGACCAGGATAAACAACTGTATTATCAGGTAGTCTCATCAATCTATTCTTCAAAGAGGACTCGAGATCCCGTGGAGAGCCGCCCGGCAGATCCGTTCTTCCTACAGATCCGTAGAATAGGGTGTCGCCCGTGAAGACTACATTCCCTTCTCTGCAATGGAGTGAGATGCTTCCTCTCGTATGTCCAGGGGTATGTATCACCTGGAGCTCCAGCCTTCCAATCAAGATAATGTCCTGGTCCCGTAGCAGACGGTCTGGTTTGACTGGTTCTATTTCCCCGTACTCCGCAATGATGTTCCATGGTTTCTCCAGAAGATGCGCATCCCACTCATGAATGAGGATTTCCGCGCCTGTCGCCTCTTTTAGTTCGGCGTTTAGGCTGACATGGTCTGGGTGACCATGCGTGTTGATGATGTATTTTGCTTTGAGGTTGGATGCTGCGAGATTGCGTAGGAGGCCAGCCTGCTCAGGCCTTGTGAGGCCGGGATCTATGATTGAAGCCTCCAAGGTTTCGCTGCAGCCGAATATGTAGCAGTTAGTTGCCAGAGGCCCGACAGGTATACACTTTATTATCATTGAGGATACCGTGGAACCTAAATCTTCGAGTGCAGAGCTGATCTTAGACTCTCAAGTTTTCCCAACGCGGCCTCTATACCTGAACCCCTCCTGAAGCTATATCCCTGTGCGGCCAACGCATTCTCTAGGGCATTAATTGTTAAAAGAACCTCCGCCTCAGAGACGGTTCCCATGCATCCTATTCGGAATATTTCATCCCTGAGTTTGCCAGCTCCACCGGCGATCATAACCCCATATTTCTCCCTCATCAACTCTCTAACCTCATGATTGTCAATGTTTTGTGGCTTGTGAAAGGCGATCACGGTGTTCGAGCGGACCTCATGGTCCGGGAAGGGTTTAAGCCCTAACGCTTCGACAGCAGCATAGAATGCTTCACCGCAAACTTTGTGCCGCCTGAAGCGGTTCTCAAGCCCCTCTTCACGTAGAAGTTTTAGAGCTTCATCGAGAGCGTAGAAAAGGGGTAATGCTGGAGTGAAAGGTGTCTCCTTCCTTTCGCTGAACTTTCTCATCTCAACAAGGTCGAAATAGAATGGACGTTCCACTCTTTCTATAATCGACCAGGCTTTCTCACTTACTGAGATAGGCGCTAAGCCGGGCGGGCATGCTATACATTTTTGGCTTGCGGCAACACATATGTCTATGTTCCACTTATCAACTGGGAGCTCATCACCGCCAAGCACGGAGACGGCGTCCACTATGAGAAGTATACCTTTCTCTTTGCAGATCTCACCTATCTTTGGCAGATCTTTAACTTTCACGCCTGTTGATGTTTCGTTATAGACGATTGCAACCGCCTTTAAGTCCTTCTCCCCCTCTACGATTTCCCTTATCCTTTCAGCGCTTGGAGCTGACCCCCATCTTACGGGCAAGTCTACTGGCTTGCCACCCCTGCGAACCACTGCCTCCCTCAGCCTTTCACTGAATAAACCGAAGACTGGAACTAGAACCCTGTCGCCTGGGCTGACTGAGTTTCCAACAGCGCATTCTACGCCACCGGTTCCTGAAGCAGAGACCACGAATACATCGCCCTCAGTTTGGAAGAGATACCTTAGGTTCTCGCTTATGGACTCGTACACGTCTCTAAAGTCTGGGCTTCTATGGTCGATTATCGGCTTTAACATGGCCCTCATAACTCGTTCAGGAACATTCGTTGGTCCTGGAACCATCACGAGTTCCTGCATTCAGGATCTCCCCAATAATTAACGCAGTTTGCGAACGATCCTTATCACCAAATGCTTCGATGACTAATAAGGTTAACGAGCCGCTTAAGGCTGTCACCATATTCTCATCGAAGACTTAATATGACTTTTCAGTGATTCTCCAGAGTGGTTTGGTGGTCAATTTATGGTTAGACCGATCATAACGTTGCTCTCGGATTTTGGCCTTAAGGATCCATATGTGGCTGAGATGAAAGCCGTTATCCTCTCAATATGCAGGGAAGCCGTACTTGTAGATATCAGCCACAACATAGACAAGTATGATATTCGCATGGGGGCTTTTGTACTCGCTCAGGCCGCACCTTACTTCCCAGACTGGACGATCCACCTGGCCATCGTTGATCCAGGAGTGGGAACGGAACGTAGACCCATCATAATCGAGACGAGACGCAGCTATTACGTGGGCCCCGATAACGGATTGCTAATGTTGGCCGCAAAGCATGAGGGGATCAGATGCATCCGTGAGATAAGGAATCCGAAGTTTATGCTTGCATATGTCTCGAGAACTTTTCATGGACGCGACATCTTCGCCCCTGCAGCGGCACATTTGGCCAATGGCGTTCAAGTTTCGGACTTCGGCCCGGAAGTAAATGATCCTGTAACCCCAAGTTTTGTGAAGAGTCACGTGGGGAGGGGCGTGGTGTCTGGAGAGGTGATATACATTGATAGTTTCGGAAACGTGGTGACGAATATAAGCTCAAGGGATCTTGAAGAGGCGGGTATTAAAGAGGGAAGTACGCTCACATTGAAGATTAATGATAGGATGACGCGGTTGCGTTTCTGTTCAGCTTATGGGGATGCCGCTCTAAACGCTCCTCTAATGCTTATCGGTGGTACCGGTCTTCTCGAGATAGCGGTTAACCAAGGGAATGCATCAAAATATTTCGGCGCGTATGTCGGTGATAAGGTTAGTGTAGCGGTCTCATAAACCCATCTCAAGAAACATCATAAATAGGTTGTTTAGAGCTACTAAGATATAGTAGATGTGAAGTTTCATTGAGGGTTACATATTGTCGGGTTCTGAGACCCTGGTACCCTACCTAAAGAATGACAGGTCAGCTGAGCGGCCTGAGATAATAGTGGATAGCAGGGAAGCCTCAGCCGCCCCTAAGATTCTGAAGGCTTTAAGGGAGCGGGGAGCGAATGTGAGGGTTGAGTTTCTCGAGAAGGGGGACTATGTAATCTCAGATGAATGCGCCTTCGAGAGGAAGACTGTTCACGACTTCGTCTACACGCTTACCCACCGCTACCTCTTTGATCAGCTCTTCCTATTGAAGGAAGCGTATCAAAAGCCCTTCATTCTAATCGAAGGGTATCTGCCGATCATCTATAGGTTCAGCAGGATAAATCCGTCAGCGGTCTGGGGCGCCATGTTCACCATAGCAAAGCAGGGTGTTAACCTAATCCAGACGACGAGCTATAAAGAGACCGTTGACCTACTCTACACCTCCGCAAGGCATGAGCAGTTTGTTGAGAAGAGGGTTCCAACAGTTCATCCCGTAAAGAAGACTGAGACCATTGCTGATGCGCAGATTTTCTTTCTCGCAAGCCTTCCTAACATCGGGAGGGAGAAGGCTATTAACCTCTTATCGACCTATGAAACTCCGTTCAACGCGCTTGCAAATCTGAACCGTTGGCCTAAGGACGTGTATGGACTAGGGCCAAAAATAACTGAAAAGGTTGGCGAAGTTCTGCATACGCCGTACTCAGAATCTAAGAAGAAGTCGTGGGGAAACCGGAATGGATGAGTCTATCCTTTAATGACGGCTATTGGGACAAGTCGGGCGACACGCGTAGCTATTCCAACAGCATCGCTGACCATGGCGACTCTGTCTACATCCTTGTAAGCTGGGTCGGCCTCCTCAGCGAGGACAGCCGCACTTGCAGATCTAACAACTATTCCTCTGCCCTCCAATTCTTTCCGGACTTTGTCTCCCCAGAAACGCTTCTTCGCAGCTTCACGGCTCAGCATCCTGCCTGCACCGTGCGCCGTCGAACCGAAGGAGATCTCCATCGCCTTCGGGGTTCCAACCAAGACCCATGAGCTCGTTCCCATAGAGCCGGGTATCAGAACCGGTTGACCGACTTCACGATACTTTGCCGGGACTGAAGGATGGCCGGGCGGAAAGGCCCTTGTAGCACCCTTCCTATGAACCCAAACCTTCGCAGTTCCGCCGTCAACCTTGTGCTCCTCAATCTTTGCTATGTTGTGGGCAACATCATAGACCAAATCTAATCCAATCTTGTCGGCATCAGTTTTGAATACCTGCTCAAAGCTCTGCCTAACCCAATGGGTGATCATCTGGCGATTCACGAATGCATAGTTCACTGCGCATGACATTGCCTTAAAATAGTCCTGTCCTTCATCGCTTGTTCCTGGCGCGCATGCCAGCTCCCTGTCCGGGACACTGATCTTATACTTTTGAACCGCCCTTTCAGTGGCACGTAGATAGTCAGAGCAGATCTGATGCCCATATCCACGTGAACCGCAATGGATCATAACAGTCACTTGTCCCTCCTGAGTTATGCCGAAGACCCTTCCAACCTTCTGATCATAGATCTTGTCAACCACCTGTATCTCTAGGAAGTGGTTTCCAGAGCCCAATGTGCCTATCTGGGTTAGCCCCCTATTCTTTGCTGTGCTTGAAACCTTGCTTGGATCAGCGAGCTCCATGTGTCCCATCTCTTCGCAGTTTTCTATATCCTCCTGCCATCCGAAGCCCTGTTTAACGATGCGTGGAACCCCCTCAGTCACTATCCTGTCGAGTTCGCTGCTAGATATCGTGAGGTCCTTTCTACGGCTGCCTAGACCTGAAGGAACATTATTGAAGATCGTTGTTGCAAGATCCTTCAGCTTCGGTTGCACATCTTTGACTGTAAAGTTTGTAGTCAATAATCTTACGCCACAGTTGATGTCGTATCCCACGCCGCCTGGACTTATCACTCCCTCCTCATAATCTGTCGCCGCAACCCCGCCAATGGGGAAGCCGTAACCTTCATGACCATCCGGCAATGTGATGGAGTGCTTATAGATTCCAGGAAGGAATGCGACGTTGGCGCATTGCTCAAGTGTCTTGTCAGTCTTCATCTTTTGGAGCAGGTCTTCATCTGCAAAGACTAGGCCTGGTACACGCATGCCAGGCTTATAGCTCTTAGGAATGCGCCAAATGTATTCGTCTACTTTTTCAAGTGGTACGCTCATATTATATTATCACCGCAATATTTAGTGGGTTCAGCATTCCCTTTTTAATCATTCAAATTATTGTGGGGTGTGATATAAACTATTTTGGCGCCGCCTTCATGTGGAGATGGTCTCAACCCCTCATCGGGGTAGGCGTCATCTGCGGTAACAGTTTATGCTGTGAAGATGAGGTAGGCGCCGAAGATGAGGAGGAATACGGCGCTTGAGAGCAGTATTGCCTTGACGGTCTTTTCGCCGATGATGTTTCTCCCCTTATCTATGGAGAAGCCTATTAGGCTGAACCATAAGAGGTCGGCGGAGGCGTGTCCAATGAGAAAGACGACGAAGCCTAGAGGGCCCAGTGTGAGGGATAATGCCATTAACGGCGCCCCCTCAGTTACCCACCATAGGAAGAAATGCGGGTTCGAGCCACTGCTTAGGAAGCCTGCTGCCACCAGGCCCTTAGAGGCGAAACGTGTATTGCCGCTTACCGTCAACTCTGTCTTAAACCTTTTTGCCACCTTGGCTAGGTATGCGCCTAGGAGGATGAGCATTGATCCGCCGATGTAGCTTATCATCATCTTCGCATTTTCCGTCTCCAATATTGCACCGAGACCTAGAAAGAGGGCTAGAATGATGATTCCCTCGATTAATAGGTGGCCCAACACTATTAATGGGGCGGCTTTTCCTCCCTTCCTCAGCGTTTCGGAGACTACTAGGACGAAAACGGGGCCGGGCACAACTGCACCGGTCAGCGCTGCTAGGAATGAGGCCAATCCGGCGCCGATAATCTCAAGCAAGGCATCACTCCCCGACTTAACATGTCCTAGTATACTGAGACTTTTGCGACGCCTTTGATCTTGAGGAACTTTGGTATTAGTTCGCCTGGGATCTTCCTTTCGGTTATGAGGATAAGCTTGGGCTCAGGTGTGAGTTCGGGGTCGTCGACTATCGCCTGCCTTATGCTGATGTCCTCCTCGGCGATTATTGAGGCTGAGCTAGCTAGAATGCCAGGGGTCTTAGCGTTCTCAGGCGTTATCTCAACCACGCCGAAGTTAAGGAACTTTGCGATCTCGCGTAGGGAAGCGCCTGCCGGCCTTATGCCCCTGAAGATCATGGAGAGCTCTGGATCGGACTCTATCATTTTGACTGTTTGGTTCACTGTCCTCCTATCAACATTTGCCGCTCGCCCAACTCTTAAGGCTGGGATCACGATCTCGTCGCAGTATATCCGCCCGTTCCTGACGCTTAGACCGTTCTTAATAAGTATCTTTGCTACGGCTAACCTTTCTGGGTACCCCTCAAAACATTTTACAATTTTTTCCCACATGAGAAGCCGCCTATACTGCCTAGAACTAAAGCTTAAAATTCAGAACGTATAAATCTTTGCTGCTCTATAATCTTTTATGTAATGTCTTTTTTTTTAGCCCTAAAAGGGTATCCATTCAGCTTCAGCCTCAAACATCTCCTTCACCATCTTCTCAATCTCCCTCGGCGTGAGTACGGCGGAAGTTAATGGGTCGAACATCACTGCTTGAAGAGCCGCATTCCGGTCTCTTTCCAGCGCCGCTTTAACCGCTAATTCTTGAACGTTGATGCTTGTCCTATTGAGCGCTGCGCATTGGGGCGGCAGATCTCCAACATTGCATGGATGGATGCCATTCTTATCAACCATGCATGGAACCTCGACGCAGCATC
This sequence comes from Candidatus Bathyarchaeota archaeon, assembly GCA_025059045.1. Classification (NCBI taxonomy): domain Archaea; kingdom Thermoproteati; phylum Candidatus Bathyarchaeota; species Candidatus Bathyarchaeota archaeon. The sequence continues at coordinate 16,755 of JANXEA010000017.1, forward strand.
CGTATGGAAGATTAGATATTAGGTTCTTATTATCTACATTCCCGTTTATCCTGTGGACGGCTCCGGTCTCCATAGACAATATTATGTCTACCCCGTACTCATGGGATCGGCTTAATTCTATTGGTTCCTCACCTCTAATCTGCCTCTCAAGACGCTCATAATGCGGTTTCCAAGACTCTTTGCATATCTGAAGGTAGAACCAGCGTGGCTCGCAGTACGCCCTTATACGCTCGCTGCTCGTGCGAAAATAGGGCAAATACTCGCCTAGATGGTGGCTTGACTCAGTTATGAAGTATCCAAGGTACTTCATCATTTCGAAGCGTACTTTGTCCTTTTCATATATCTCCCTCTTTTTTGATGCTTCCCATAGGAGTGGATATGCGTCTACACCATTATACTTGAATTCTAGGAAGAAGGCTTCATGATTTAGCCCTGCAACCCAATAGGACACGTCTTCGTATGGGACGTTGATGTACTTTGCAAGTTGCATAGCGGTTCCCTGCACGCTGTGGCATAACCCAACATTCTTTATCTTCGTAGCCCTATTCATCGCCCAGCAGTTTATGGCCATAGGGTTTGCGTAGTTGATTAGTAATGCGTCTGGGCATACTTCCTCCATGTCATGGCAGATGTCGAGTAGGACAGGGATGGTTCTAAGCCCCCTGAAGACGCCTCCGGGGCCTATTGTGTCTCCAACCTCCTGATTAACGCCGTATTTTAGCGGTATGTAAATGTCCTTTTCGAATGCTTCTATGCCCCCTACCTGTATCATGACGATTACATAATCCGCTTCCATTAGAGCCTCCTTACGGTTTAGTGTCGCCTCAATCTTCATGGAGGGAGCGAACTTCTTGGCTAGGGTTCTTGCGAACTGGTTGATCATGGATAGTCTTTCACTGTTTATGTCCATCAGCGCTATCGTTGACTCTCTAAGCTCCCTGTGGTATATTATGTCCGTGATCAGTCTGCTTGCAAAAACTACGCTGCCCGCCCCGATCATGGTAATCTTCGCCAACTCTCATCCACCAATGCATGTTTCATCCAATCGGGTTAAAATGGTTTCTTATTGAAGCTTGCCTTTACAAAACACTTTTAGCAGAGACTTACTCTATTTCTCGGGAGGCTCCTCCGAGATATGTCTTTACAGAACGAGAAAGGCGTATGTGAAAATGTCTTCGATCTTCTAGCGCGTCCCGTACGGAGACTGTTAGAAGAGAAAGGCTTCGAACGTCCAACCGAGCCTCAGAAAAAGGTTATACCGATGATTCTTGAGGGCAAGAATGTTCTTCTGATATCTCCCACAGCGACTGGCAAAACTGAAGCTGCGATGCTCCCGATATTCAGTATGCTCGTCCAGAGCCAGAGGGCGGAGCCTGGCGTGAAGGTTCTATATATAACGCCTCTGAGAGCCCTTAACCGTGATATGCTAGAAAGGTTTGAGTGGTGGTGTAGTAGCCTAGACCTCCGTTTAGCCGTGAGACATGGAGACACTGAGACGGGTGAGAGATCTAGGCAGGCTAGAAGCCCGCCTGACATATTAATAACGACGCCTGAGACCCTGCAGGCCATCCTCTTCGGCTGGATAATGAGCCGTCACCTCATGACTGTGAGGTGGATCGTAATCGATGAGGTTCATGAGCTTGCTGACAATAAGCGTGGAAGCCAGCTTGTTTTGGCCCTTGAGCGGCTTCGTGAGATTACGGGAAGAGATTTCCAGATTATCGGTCTCTCCGCGACCATTGGCACCCCGGATAAGGTTGCCAAGTTTTTAGTCGGCAATGACCGGCCGGTTGAGATTGTGAATGTGCCGGTTGCAAGGATGATGAGGCTGCAGATTATCTTTCCAGAGCCGAGTCCTGAGGATTATTCTTTGGCCGCTTCACTCTTCACTCATCCTGAAGTCGCGTCTAGGCTGAGGGTTATTAGGAAACTAATTGAGGAGCATAATTCTGTCCTCCTCTTCACCAATACCAGAACGATCTCCGAGGTGTTGGCAAGCAGGTTCAAGGTCTGGGACATTAATTTTCCTGTGTCGATACATCATGGCTCCCTCTCTAAGCCCTCCCGCATAGCTGCGGAACGTGGGCTTAAGCAGGGAGACCTTCAAGGCCTCATCTGCACAAGCTCCTTGGAGCTTGGGATAGATGTGGGTAGAATTGACCTAGTCATCCAGTATATGAGTCCTAGGCAGGTAACGCGGCTTATCCAGCGGGTTGGAAGAAGCGGGCATAGGATTGGGCGGATAGCCAAGGGTGTCATTATAACCATGGATTCTGACGACACCCTCGAAGCGCTTGCTATTGGTCGAAGAGCATATAATGAGGAGCTGGAGCCCGTGGATATACCTGAGAAGCCATATGATGCCTTGGCACATCAGATTGCAGGCTGCTTAATGAAGAGAAGAAGGCTTCACTTCAATGAAATATTGGAGATGTTTAGGAATGCTTACCCATACAGCAACCTGACGTTAGACGACATTCACAGGGTCTTGGAGTATATGCATAGCAGGTTTCCTAGGCTTGCCTGGATATCTGAGGATGATATGCTTGCTCTTAAGCCGAGGAGAAGTAAGCCTCTCTTCGAGTATTTCTTCGAGAACCTCTCCATGATCCCGGATGAGAAGCATTATCTTGTGATAGACCGGGAGACCGACACCGCCGTTGGGCTTCTAGATGAGGCCTTCGTCGCTGAGTATGGTAAGCCCGGCATAAAATTCATAATACGTGGGAGCCCATGGAAGATTCTGAGCATCTCGGGCGACAGAATCTACGTTAAGCCTGTGGAAGATCCGACTGGCGCTATTCCAAGCTGGGTTGGGGAGGAGATACCTGTACCCTTCGAGGTTGCACAGGAAGTAGGCGTGATAAGACGGTATGTTGAGGAGCAGATGAGGGAGGGACTAAGCCCAAGGGAAGTTGCGGCTGAGCTGTCGAAAAAGTACCCTGCCGATGGAGACACAATTCATAGAGCGATCATGGAGACCGCTAGAAGCGTTGAGCGGCGCATTCCAGTTCCAACTGACAAACGGGTAACCCTAGAGGATTGGGAGGACTTCGTTATCCTACAATGCCACTTTGGATCTTTGGCGAATAGGGCCCTCGCCCAGCTCCTTGGGCACATAATTACTGAGCGGACCGGCCATTCCGTCGCGGTTCAACATGACCCTTACAGGATATTCCTCCAGACAATGGGTGATGTGAACTCGGAGGCCGTTATGGAGATTCTCAGGGATCTGGCGAACGCTTCGCAAGAGTATATTAGGGAATCCCTTGTAGATGCTGCGGTGAAGACTGGCATTTTTAAGAGGCGGATGATCCATGTGGCGAGGAGGTTTGGAGCTGTAAAGAAGGGGGTTGACTTTAGCAGTGTGAGTCTCCGAAGCCTCATAAAGAGTTTTGAGGGGACAATCATATATGAGGAGGCGTTGAAGGAGGTTTTCAGCAAGGACCTGGACCTGAAGAGGCTGATAGAGATTTTTGAAATGATCAGGATGGGTGAGATCGAGATAGTGAAGGTTGTGGGTGGGGATGGGCCTTCACCAGTCGCATCGGTCGGCGTTGAGAGGGTGAGCATGAAGACTGACCTCATACCTCCTGAGAAGATGGACCGCATACTTATCGAGTCCGCGAAGGCAAGGCTGCTTGATGAGGCGAGAACATTCATATGCGTTGACTGCTGGAACTATGCTGAAATGGTTGTTTTGAAGGATCTTCCTGACAGACCGGTCTGTCCAAGATGCGGCTCAAGTAGGCTTGGCATGCTTCCAGTTGAGGAGGATGAAGTTTATCCGCTTGTCGAGAAGGCGGGGCAGAAATTGACGAGCCGGGAGGCTAAGCTTCAGAAGAGGGCGGTTGAGACGGCGAACCTGGTCTCGAGATATGGGAAGGCAGCGGCAGTCGCATTAGCGGGAAGAGGTCTCAGAATCAGAGACGCTAAGGAAATCATTGCCGAGGAGAGCAGCCTTAACGACAGGTTCTTCGAGCTCATCATAGAGGCTGAGAGGAACGCGTTGAAGAAGAGGTTTATGTAAGCGCAAAGATGAAATATATGTTTGTTCCTCTAGAAGCATCTTGGATAAAGGGGATAAAGAAATGTTCATCTCTCCCTTCGTTGCTTCGCCTTTACTTGTTGTGAGACGCCTATTGACTCTCGCCGAATTGAAGCCAGGAGAGATCTTCTTTGATCTAGGCGCAGGTGACGGTGGGCCTGTGATAGTCGCCGCTAAAGAGTTCGGCGCCAAAGCTATAGGTGTCGAGTTAAGGGAGGACCTAGTAAAGCAGGCGATGAAGAAGGTTTATGATCTGAAGCTCCAGGATCTGGTCACAATAATCCATGAGGACCTCTTTAAGGTTGACCTTAGCCCCGCTGATGTTGTATACCTGTACTTGACGACGAGTGCGAATGAGAAGGTCAGGCCGAAACTCGAGGATGAGCTTAAACCGGGCGCTAGGGTTGTCTCACATGATTATGAGATAACTGGATGGAAGCCGTTTAAGGTTGAGAGGTTCTGCGAGAACCCGGAACTCGGGTTTCCAACCCACACGCTCTATGTATATAAAAGATAGTGTCCCAAGATAAAACATGTGTGTGGAATGAGGTGTGATGATCCCGGTCCCATGGAGACATATAAATTCGTGGCAGTGTAATGGATGCGGGGTCTGCTGCAAAAACTATCAAGTAGTCCTGAAATTTAATGAGTGGCTGAGGCTGATCAACAGGTTCGGTCCAGGAGTAACCTCTACCAGCCTAAACAGGTTCTATCTTGGGAAGAGGCCGGACGGCTCATGCATCTTCCTCTGGAGATCTGGGAATATTCATCTTTGCGCGTTACAGGGCATGAAGCCAGTAGCCTGCAAGCTCTGGCCCTTCAGAGTTTTGAGCAGCCCAAAATATGGGAGGCGGAGTGAAGCCCTATTCGAGTATAAGGGAAACGACTTCTATGTATATGTTGACCCATCCTGCCCCCAGATAGTTTGGGGGGAGCCGAGCCTCAAATTGGTTAACTATGTTATCCCAGAGTTTATTGAGATAGCGTTAGGCGTGAGAGAAATGCAGTATTACTCCACATCACAGATCCTTATTGGACAACATTTAAAGACGAGGCTGAATGGGAGATTTATTTAGGTCTCAAATGCACGAGGCGACGTTGACCGCATAGTATAGGTGAAAACACGCGTTTTCTTTGGTAAAATAGGATTTTGGCATCACCATTAATAGAGATTTGAGGAGCCACGGTGCCGCGTGAGAGAATATGCCCGTAATAGGATTATTCGGTCTGGGCTAAGATTTCATTCCATTGTATCTAGCAGGATATGATGGTGCAGATTTGAAGATAAAAACGCCTCTGAGAGAGGTCTTGAAACTATATATTTCGACGTGTTAGCAACCTTAATAATTTTTTGGCATAACTCTCCATGCTTGGCGTCATATATGAGGCCTGAGGATGCTGTGAAGATATCTAGAGATCTTAGAATGATAAGTCAAACCTTTAAGGAAGCCGCTGATGTGATGGTTGGCAGCTTAGACGCTGTTAGGTCGGTTAGACCTTTAGTAGCAGGGTCAAGGGCTAACAGCATAGGATCAAAGATGATTAAGGTTGGCTTTGGATGCGTGATGTTTCCGGAACCGTTCATCTCGGATCTCATCGGTTCTGCGTTGATAGTTGCGGGGATGCTGATCAAAAAGACAGGTGGGCGTAACATCGCTGAAGTATTAAGAGAGGCCCAAAGATCAATGTCGGTTCTAAGAAAGATCTGTGAGGATAAGGGCCTCCTATGAGATTTTTATTTCCATCTTACTCGCCAGTCAGCGAGAATTGCTGAGGCATGTTAGGGTGTTTTAAAGAAGGCTGCGGAATAATATCGTCTCGTAAATGCAAACATGTTTTACGACGTGCTTATCTACATAATAAGTGGGGTTTATATGTGCGTTTCCTTTTCTGCAGATCGCGAATTGACTGTTAAATCATGAGGGCTATTAATGTTTAGAAGTTTAGTTTCTGATGCTCGCAGGCTAATAAAGGGTAACATTAGGACGCTTGCTCTACGAGAAGTACTGCTGACTTTGACCGCTGGGCTGACCGGTGGACTTGACGCATTATACGTTAAAGAGATCTTGGGTGCAGATGCAGTGGCTCTTGGGCTCCTAGCGTCCATTTGGTCTACAACCTTCCTCTCATCGGTTCTGCTGGGAGGATGGCTCTCCGATCATTATGACAGAAAAAGTGTGCTGCTAATCGGAATGATTTTGACTTTGCCTAACCCGCTAATATTCGCCTTCGCGGCGGATTGGAGGATCACTATAGTGGCGAATGTGCTTGGAGCTCTGGGAACGGCATTTGTTACTCCCGCTTACATCGCGCTTCTTTACTCTTTTTCTGAGCAGGCTAACAGAAGCCGTATTATTGCCACGATGAATACGATGACTAGCCTAGTCAATGTTGTGGTTCCTCCTCTAGGCGCGCTTACAATCCAGAGGCTCGGGGGGTTAAATCAGATTAGAACCATATTCATCATTCAATTTCTAATCTCGCTTTGCGTAGTAGTGTTAACGGCAAAGAGAATGGAGAGCTCGGTCAGGCAGGGATCCGCACCCTCTCTGGGGCCTATCGAATCCGTTAGGAAGGTTTTTGGGCAAATGAGAGCCGTTTACAGAGCGTCTAAGGAGAGGGGGGCCGCGCCATGGCTCATAATAGCCTTAACTGGGCCTTGGGCTTGGGAAACCGTGGCTCCCTTCTGGGTCATTTATGCCTCCGAGGTATGTGGGTCTTCTTTGACAATCTTGGGTTTGCTCCCAGCTGTTTACAGTCTGACGTTGTCCCTTCTACTCTACCCGTTTGCTAACGTATCTGACCGTGAGGGTAGGAAAAAGGTGATCTTAATTGCACGCCCATTTCTATACCTTTCCGTGATAACGTTACTGATTGGGGGCATATACAGGCATTTAGAGTTTGTCTCCATGATTCCGCTTTTGGCATGGGTTTTCAGGGCTATCGGAGACTCATCCGGTCCGGCTTGGACGGCTGCGGCGGCTGAACCTATGCCTGAGGAATTGCAGAGTGAATGGCAGGCTGTAAGAGAGTTTCTTTGGAGGGCGATGACGATTCCCGCAAGCATCATAGGTGGGCTGATGTGGAATATTGACCCGAAACTGCCATTCCTTTTCGCCTTACTCATAGACGGGCTTATACGATTTCCCATTCTCATCCACTTCATACCTGAGACCTTAGTGGTTAAACGAACAGTCCAGCCGCCTGGCCCGCACATCATCATTTACGGGCTTCCAGAAGCTGGTAAGACGGTTGTAGCCCAACTGATAAAGAAGGAGCTTAACTATGAAATGGTTGATCAGCCCTCAATCAAACCTCTCTTCAAGTTTGTCTTCTTCGGCGACAAGGTAGATAGGGCGGTGGAGAAGCAGGTAACCGAGACGCTTTCAAAGAAGAAGGCGGCCTCGGTTATCGAGGGCGAGGCGGCGATATTCGCCGCTAAGGAGAGGGACAAGGGAATAGTCGTCCTGCTCGTGGCATCCAAGGATGAGAGGATACGGAGAAAAGCCCAAAAGAAGAGGATGCCTGAGTTCATCGCATTAAAGGAGATCGAGAAAGAAGACCATGAGATCTCAAAGGCTGCGAAAAAGCTTTTCGGCGCGGACATATCGAGGCTTCCGCCTTTTGACATAGCGATAAACACTGAGAGAATCCCGCCGGAAAAGATTGTGAAGATAATCTCAATCCTACAGGGAGGCGAAAGCGAACAGCATTAAAGACTGTGAACCCGAGGCTTGGATACACCATAACCCGAAACACCTGCTTGAAGAGACTCGAAAATAGAAGTGAAATTCTCTTTATTTTCGATCCCCCCTCCTAGGTGTTTAAATACTCTGATAAGGCTTTGGCTTCAATCAATCTTCGTAAAAGAGTTCCCACCAAACCACTATTACTGATGAAAATTCATCATTCCAAAAGCCAAAAAAATAAAACATGCAAGATTCCCAGCGCACATAATTGAACCTGCAGGAAACTACGATAATATCCTGACCGAAAATCTTTCGGTTAACTGGCCTTCGACAACGGTTAATATTGAAACTTTTGTTGTTATTGTTGACTTGGCTTAGCCAAATTATATAAGGTCTTTTTATCTTATGATTAATGCGACCTTCGTGTGCTGGTTTGATCCCGTTTTTGGGAGTTGAGGGGTTTGCCTGTTGAGGTTGGTTTAGAGCTTTACGGGGAGAAGAGTGTCGTTCTGCCGCCATTTGCAGGGCATGTTGCTAGAGGTCTGCTGCTTCATATCGTGAAGCGTGTCGACGCAAGCGCGGCCCTAGTGCTGCATGAATTAAATGTCTCTAAGCCCTATAGCGTTATGCCGCTTCGTTTTAGGAGTGTTTCACGTGGTGAAAAAAGCTATGTTCTGGATCCATCCTATTCCTGCCATGCTTATTTTAGGTTCCTTCGGGACGATCTGGCTTGCTATGTGCTGAGGTTTTTTGAAAAGCAGAACAGCGTCATGATCTTTGACACGGTTTTCCGAATAGTATCCATAAGTATTAAGAGCAAAAGTTATGAGGATTTGGAGCGTGAGGCGCATCCGGCTGAGCGGATCAGGCTTGTCTTCGAGACGCCTACATATCTTCCATGCATGGGAAGCAACTATAGGTGGATGTTTCCCGATGCGGTAAGGGTCTTCTCTGGGCTGCTGCGCCTCTGGAATAATTTTAGCGACAGCAAGCGCTTCAGCAAGGAAGAGTTTCTAACCTACAAAGAGTGGCTTACAAGGAATGTCGGTGTATGTGGTTATAAGCTGAGGACTAGGCTTGCCATTATGCGCGAGAAGAAGGCAGTAGGCTTCACAGGATGGTGCGCATATGAGATATGCGACCTGGATAGCGAA